>JAHHQV010000013.1 GCA_020026175.1 Phocaeicola sp.
ACAATGTTATGTTGTGCTTTTTGTTGTAAATATGTAATTTTGCAGATATTTCACATAAAGGAATTTTTCGAAAACATATTGCTGAAACAATCGAACGTATTACATAATGATTTTATGTAAATGTCGTATGTGTGTTGGTTATGATGTTTTTCTGGGTATTGGCTATTTATAATAATAATTATAGTTTGACAGATGTTTACGGTAATTGGATTTATGGTTGGAGGTATGCTTGTGGGCTTCCTTTTTCGCAGACAGGACTTTTCGTTTATACACAATGTGATAACTGTATTGATATGGATGCTTCTTTTTATTCTAGGTATAGAAGTTGGTGGAAACAGGAGGATAATAGAAGGGCTTGGCACTATAGGTATGGAAGCCTTGTTTATGTCTGCGGCATTTATATTGGGCAGTTGTATATTTGCATGGGCTTTATGGTATATTTTGTATAAGAAGAAGGGAGGCAAGATATGAAAGGTAGTCTGATTATAGTAGGATTCTTTGCCTTAGGAGTAATGGCAGGAGTAATGCATCTTGTGCCTTTTGACATATCGGACACTGACATCAGCTTTTATGCTTTATGTTCTTTGATGTTTTGTGTGGGATTGAGTATAGGTAACGACCCTCAGACATTGAAGAATTTCCGTCAGCTTAATCCACGGCTTATATTTTTGCCTTTAGCCACTATTCTTGGAACTCTTTCGGCAGCGGCTTTGGTTAGCTTTTTACTTCCTCACCGTACTACTGCCGAATGTATGGCTGTAGGTTCGGGATTCGGCTATTATTCTCTGTCAAGTATCTTTATTACTCAATACAAGGGTGCCGAATTGGGTACATTAGCATTGTTATCGAATATTTCGCGTGAGATAATCACTTTGCTGGCTGCACCTTTGCTGGTAAGATGGTTTGGCAATCTTGCTCCTATATCGGCAGGTGGGGCAACTACAATGGACACCACGTTGCCGATAATAACACAGTACTCAGGTCAGCAGTTTGTGGTAGTATCTATTTTTCACGGTTTTGTGACAGATTTTACGGTTCCGTTTCTAGTAACATTCTTTTGTTCGTATCAGTAACGGAGGTTATCTTCTATAGTGTAGTGTATATACATAATTGGGTCAGAAAACATAGTGGCTGGTAGGTTTAAATAAAACGCTTAGTCGCTTTAATCAAAACGCCTGGTCGCTTGACTTGAAGCGACCAGGCGTTTTGAATTGGCTATATACAATTAGCATGATGATGTAAAACAATATTCTAAAAGTCGTTTTCACAATACATTGTCACTGCTTTTTTGTGGCTCTTAGTATTTCACGTTTTCCTTCGGGAGGTCCTGGAAGACGCTCTACTATAAATCCTGCCGATTGCAGCATACGTCTTACCACTCCTTTGGCACAATATGTAGTGAGTATACCTCCTTGGTTAAGTTTGGTGTAAAGATTGTTGAACAAATCCTGGCTCCACATTTCAGGCTGCTTTTCGGGCGAGAATGCATCGAAATATATAACGTCATAACCGTTTCTGAAATCATAGTCTGTAAAGTCTCCCTTTATTTTTTCCAGTGTAAAATGTTCGTTTATTTTCTGAGGAGAGTTCCATTGTGCTTCATGGATACTGTATAAAAGACTGCTTGCTTCCGGAGCTATGATTTCGGGATAGTGAAGCTGCTTGATTGTTTCCATGTCTAGTGGAAACTTTTCTATTGATGTGTAGAAAATGTCTCTTTTGCTTGTTTCTGCTTCTATAGCAGTGAGGAATGTATTAAGACCTGTACCGAAACCTATTTCCAGTATATGTGGATTTTTTACGGTAGAATGTCTCAGCCCCATGTTTATGAATATATGTTCGGATTCTGTCAATGCACCTTTCACCGAGTGATAGTGTTCATCAATTTCTCGTATATATAGGGTGTTGCTTCCGTCGGCTGTTTTTTCTATTTCCATTGTTAATAGTGTTTTTTTTTAAAAAAAAGAGGTGAGTTTTTTCTGTGTCATTCGGGTCACTATCTTATTATTCCCAATGTAGCTGCCACTAGTACGGCATATCTTATCAGTTTTCCTATGGTCATTGATATGGCAACTATAATCACATTGGCTCTCATAAATCCTAATACAACCAGTATTGCATCGCCTATGACTGGAAGGAATGACAGGAATGCTATCCACGAACCTTTTCCATGAATGAAATTTTCTGCACGGTCCATCTGCTTTCGGCTTACGCCCAGATATTTTTCTATCCATTCTGTCTTTCCAAGGTGTCCTATCCAATAGCATGTGATTCCTCCTAGAGCATTGCCTGCGGTGGTCGACAATGTCGACAATACAGGGTCAAGCCCTAATGCTATACATGCCAGCAATACGGCTTCAGAACTGAACGGCAGCACAGTACCTGCCAGAAATGCCGATATGAACATTCCTATATATCCCCAATCTGTAAGATACTGAATAAATATTTCCATTGTTTGTGATATGATATAGTTATAAGACTAGTTCGGAGGCAGCCATTACTGCAACCATTACCAATGAGGATATGAGTATAATGAGTGTGGCTCTGTTGTATAGTTGAGTCATTACATATCCTATCAGTATAGACGTGATAAGCATCAGCACGGGTATAAGTGAGATGCCGGTAGATGGAATTAATGCCATAACAACCACAAGGTAGCTTCCCACAGTGTTCAGTGCTTTGATGATTGATCTGTTCTTTACCTTGTCTTTCAGCGATATTCTTATGGCAGGAATCGCACATGATATGAATATAATGACTGTCACTGCCATACATATCCAGTGCATTGACTTTATGCCGCCATATCCGAAGGGAGTAATACGAAAGAATTCTGTGACCAGCTCCATCAGCTTGTCCATGTTGTCGGTATATGCATAATATCCTGTCATTATCCATAATGGTGTGGCAAAGCCTAGAATTGCAGCAAGGATTCCACGCACGTTTATCGACCTCAGCTGTATCATGCATACAAACAATATCGGTATGGCAACAATCAGATTATTGTTTACCATACATCCTAGCCCGGCAAATAGGAAGGCATTGAATACATCAAATGGAGGGTTTCTTGACTCGTATCCTTTTATCATAGAGAACATGCTTCCTATGAATAACAACGGTATGATGCTTCGCAAATCGTGATAGTCGAACGTGAATGACGATGTTGTGTAAATCAGAGAAAAGAATGATGGTGCAAGATATGACCTTGTTCTGATTATGGCAAAGGTAGAGTTCAGCCAGATGATGAGATAAGTGGACAGACCGCATATTATAAGACCTGTCAGCTTATAGTAGTCCCCCATCTGTATTATCCACAAAACCAATGAAACAATAACGGCGGCAGGAAGAGTTGCTCTTCCTGTCGCCATATTATATTGAAAACCTTTGTTCATTGTTTATAAATCGAAACCTATATCAGAGCGGAAGTACTTCTTCTCAAATTTTATTTTGCTTGCATTTTCGAAAGATTTTGCAAGAGCTTCTGCCTTGTTTGCACCATACGAACTTACAGCTATAACTCTACCTCCGGCAGTAACAACCTGTTCGTCCTTTATGGCTGTTCCGGCATGGAACACAATGCTTCCTCCTGCTTTGGCTTCCTCTATTCCGCTCATAGGGAATCCTTTTTCGTATGCTTCAGGATATCCTCCCGAAACAAGCATTACGCATACTGCTGCACGAGAATCGAATTCGATTGCCTTTTCGTTGAGGTTACCTTCGGCAACACCTTCAAGCAAGTCTACAAGGTCGCTTTTTATACGAAGCATTACACTTTCCGTTTCAGGGTCTCCCATACGTACATTGTATTCTATAACCATAGGCTCGCCCTTTACGTTGATAAGTCCGAAGAATATAAAGCCCTTGTAGTCGATACCTTCTTCAGCAAGTCCTTCTACGGTAGGACGGATTATTCTGTCTTCCACCTTTTTCATCCATTCTGCATTGGCAAAAGGAACAGGAGAGATAGAACCCATACCGCCTGTGTTAAGGCCTGTATCACCTTCGCCTATGCGCTTATAGTCTTTTGCCTCTGGCAGAATCTTGTAGTTCTTTCCGTCGGTAAGAACGAATACCGAACATTCTATACCGCTAAGGAATTCTTCAATGACAACAGTAGCCGAAGCATTTCCAAACATACCTCCCAACATTTCCTTCAGCTCTTTTTGTGCTTCTTCGAGGGTAGGGAGTATAAGCACACCTTTTCCGGCACATAGTCCGTCGGCTTTTAGCACATACGGAGCTTCTAGAGAAGCCAGAAAATCAAGACCTTCTTGAAGGTTCTCTGCTGTAATGCTCTTATATCCGGCAGTAGGAATGTTGTGGCGCATCATGAATTCTTTGGCAAATTCCTTGCTTCCTTCCAATACGGCTCCTGCCTTTGAAGGTCCGATGACAGGTATATTCTTCAACTCTTCGTCATCACGGAAAAAGTCGTATACACCTTTTACCAAAGGGTCTTCAGGACCTACAACAACCATGTTTATTCCTTTTCCGATAACCAGTTCTTTTATAGACTGAAAATCATCAGCCTTGATATTTACATTTTTACCGACTTCGCGTGTTCCTGCATTGCCCGGAGCTATGTAAAGCTTTTCAATCTTTGGACTCTGTGCTATTTTCCATGCCAGCGCATGTTCGCGGCCGCCCGAACCAAGTAGTAATATTTTCATCTTATTGTTTGTTTTTAGTTATAGGTTAGTTGAGAATGTTTTCCCTATATTTTATTCTTCCTGATTGAATATTATTTTAGGAAATCATCAAAATATCTTGTGATGTGCTCGTGTAGATGTACTCTTTCGGCTCCTATCATGTTGTGTCCAGATTCTGGATATATGAAGAAGTCGGGATGAGTACCTGCATTAATACATGCACGAAGGAATGTATAGCTATGCTGTGGCACACATGTTGGGTCCATGCCTCCATGTATAATCATAAGTCTTCCTTTCAGATTGCCGGCTTTCAGCTTCAGATTAGAACGCTTATATCCTTCCGGATTTGACTGAGGTGTGTCCATATATCTTTCTCCATACATCACTTCGTAGTACTCCCAGTCTATTACAGGACCTCCTGCTACGCCTACCTTGAATATTTCAGGATATGATAACATCAGATTGGTAGTCATGAAACCACCAAAGCTCCATCCGTGTACACCTATCTTTTCTGCATCCACATAAGGAAGTGATTGAAGCATTTTGGCTCCTTCCACCTGGTCTTTCATTTCTTCTACTCCAAGCTGGCGGAATGTGCAGTTCTCGAAGTCACGTCCTCTGTTATCGCTTCCGCGGCTGTCTACAGTAAGCATTACATATCCTTTTTGTGCCATATACAAATCCCATCCACGTGCATCGTAGAAACGTGTATTGTGGATAAGCTGTGCGTGAGGACCTCCATATACGTAGATAATGGCAGGATATTTCTTGTTAGGATCAAAATCTACAGGCTTTATAAGGCGATAGTAAAGGTCGGTCTTTCCATCGGCAGCCTTGATAGTTCCTAATGTAATTTCCGGCATATTGAACTTGTCTGTCATAGGGTCGGTAGCCGAAAATATATTGGATCCTTTTTTGCCGTTTACAGGAAGTATGCTTATTTCCCTTGCTACACTGAATGAGTTGAAACTGTCGATAATATATTTTCCGCTTTCCGAGAGTTGTGCCCTGTGATTTCCGTCTTCTTTGCCTATAAGTGTACGTTTCCCGTTATTTATATTAATGCTGAAGATATTAGTTTGAAGCGGAGAAATTTCGGTAGAGGCTATTATTATTTCCTTTTTTTGTACATTGAATCCAAGAATATCCTGTACCAGCCATTCTCCCTTTGTGAGTTGTTTCACTTCGAAGTATTCCTTATACTTGTCCATTCCCTCAATCAGGTCTAAAGTAACCTCCTTAGGTTTATTTGTGTCGAAGAGATATAGATGATTGAATCCGTCTCTCTGGCTCTGGTATATGAACTTGCTGTCATCCCAAGGAAGAAATACTATAGGCTTCTGAGGCTCTACGTATTTAGGATGCGATTCTTCATACAGAATTCCAATCATATCGCCGGTCTCGGCATCGTATCTGATAAGCTGGGCATAATCCTGATCTCGATTTACCTCTATCACATATATCTCTTTTTCATCTGGCGACCACGAAATGTTTGTAAAGTATCTGTCTGTAGGGTCGGTAGTTTTCAGGTAGATAGTCTTTTCGCTTCTTACATCATATACTCCTACGTTAACCTTATGGCTTGTCATTCCGGCCATAGGATATTTGTCGGGTTCAAGAGTAGCAGTACGTGTAGTGGTATTTACCTGCGGATAGTCTGTCACCATGGTTTGGTCCATACGATAGAATGCAAGGAAATTTCCTTTAGGACTCCAGAAAGTACCCTTGTAGATTCCGAATTCATTACGGTGTACAGATTGTCCGTAAACCAGTCCATTCTTGTCATTGCAATTATCCGAACCTGTAAGTACAGGGTTTATCATTTTGCTGTAGTCTCCTTTGTTAGCTACATACAGGTTGTTTCCTACAGTATAAGCCATATATCCGTTCTCTTTGCAGAAATCCAGATTTGTCGGATTTTCACCTTGCAGACAGAACATGTTTACTATCTTTTTCTGAGCAAAGTCATACCATATCATATACTTCTGACTTTTCTTGCTGTCGCTGTCTTGAATGAAAGTAACGACTTTGCGGTCATGCCATGGCATAGATGCGTACATCAAAGATTGTAATGGTCTGATTCCATAAGATATATTATATGGTTTTTCGCCGTTTATTAAAGCTTCGTTCACTTCATCCAATGTAACCAGAGTCTTTTCTTTTCCGTTCTTTACATCAATAGATATAATATTCTTAGCTTCGGTACGTATGCATACATCTCCCCACCATTTTAGTCCAGACATATTTTTAGGCACAAACTTGAAATAATTTTTCCCTCCAGGAATAACATCTTGAAGAGTAAATTCTGCTTTTTGCTGAGCCTGTGTTCCATTAGAAACGGTTAGAGTCATCATTGCAACAACTGCAAATATTTTATATAGATTCATAATTCAATGTTTAATCTTGGTTTTCAGTCTCCTGATTTTGGACTCTTCTATGTAGATATCGTGGCCCTGGAGCTGCTTTTGGACGTCCGTCGTCAGTGGTTTTTCTATTTCGTGTAAAATCTTTTCCATCTCCGGCTTTTCTGCCTATGAATTCAGATTTATTGTCGTTATCTCTTCTTCTGTTTCCAGCATATCCATTGTCAGAATTTCTTCTGTCATTACCTTTGAATCTTTCTCTTCTGTCGTCATTCTGGAATCTTTCCTTTCTGTCTTTACCTTGGAATCTTTCCTTTCTGTCGTCATTTTGGAATCTTTCTCTTTTTTTAGGTCTGTCATCTCCAGGTCTGGAGTTTCTGCGTACTGGTCTTTCAATACGCTCGGTCTTGAAGTCTTTTCCCTCTTCACTTCCACGGAATGACTTGAATTTGCCATCGAATAATTGGTATTGACGGAACTGACATTCCAAGGAACCGTTGAATAGAGGAATCTTTACTGTAGGTTTCAGTCCTATTTGGTCGAAACATTCATCACGGTAGCTCAATATCCATGCGTCATTACCTGCAAATGCATGTTTCAGTCTTTCTCCAATCATTTTGTACAATCCAAGAAGGTCGTCCGAAGAGATACGTTCGCCATAAGGAGGGTTTGTGATGATGATGCTTTTTTCTTTAGGCTGTTCAAACTGTTGGAATGGCTGTATTCTTAGAATGACATCACGGCTTACTCCAGCTGCCTTCACGTTATGGATTGCTATTTCGTTGGCACGCGGATTGTTGTCGAAGCCATAAATCTTATGGTTGAATTCACGCTCCTGTGAATCGTCGTTGTAGATAGAATCGAAGAGCTGCTGGTCGAAGTCTTTCCATCTTTCAAAACCAAATTCTTTTCTGAACACTCCCGGAGCTATATTGCGTGCTATCAATGCAGCTTCTACTGGTATAGTACCCGAACCGCACATAGGGTCTATAAGGTCACATTCGCCTTTCCAGCCTGTCATAAGAATCATGCCGGCAGCAAGAACTTCATTAAGAGGTGCTTCTACCTGTTCTTGACGATAGCCACGACGGTGTAATGATTCGCCCGAGCTGTCGAGAGAAAGAGTACACTGATTTTCTGCTACATGGATATTGATTGCAAGGTCAGGGCGGTTGATACGTACAGAAGGACGAGAACCAGTCTTTTCGCGGAAATAGTCAACTATAGCATCTTTTACCTTGTATGCCACGAATTTGGAATGACGGAATTCATTCGAGAAAACAACGGCATCTACACTGAAACTGCTCATGTTGTCGATGTATTGATCCCACTGGATACTTTTTACAGCTTCATAAACCTCGTCTGCCGTATTTGCTATGAAATGCTTTATAGGCTTAAGTATGCGTATTGCAGTACGAAGGCAAAAGTTTGCACGATACATCATAGCCTTGTCGCCTGTGAAAGAAACCATACGACGACCTATTTCAATGTTGCTGGCTCCCAGCTCTGTGAGTTCTTGTGCCAATACTTCTTCCAGTCCCTGGAAAGTTTTGGCGATTAGCTCGAATTCTTGATTCATGATAAAAAAATTACGTAATTTTATTTTGAGTACAAAATTACGTAATTTCAGTCAGTTAATCAAGTGTTTATAACAATTCTATAAAAGCATTTACATCTTCTTCTGTGGTAGCCCAGTTGGTTACAAATCTCACTTTAGATTCTTTTTTGCCTTTTGGTCCCCATAGTTCAAAACCTGCATATTGCGAAAGACGGTCTATCTCATCGTTGGGCAGACATACAAACTGCTGATTGGTAGGCGAATCGATAAATATTTTATATCCTTTGTCGGTGAATGATTTTTTTAGTTTCATAGCTAGTCGTACGGCATGTTCTCCCATTTTCTGGTACAGATTGTCTGTAAACAAGGTTTCGAACTGTATACCCAGCAGTCTTCCTTTTGCAAGCAGTGCCCCGTGTTGTTTCACAAGCGGGAAGAAATGTGGCAGTCTTTGTGGGTTTGCAGCCACTACCGCTTCACCAAACAGAGCTCCTACTTTTGTGCCTCCTATGTAGAAAACATCGCATAGGTCTGCTATATCCTTTATCGAAACGTCTGTCCCTTCTGCTGCAAGTCCATATCCCAGGCGTGCCCCGTCCATATAAAGAGGAATGTTTGCTTCCCTGCACACGTTGTTCAGTTCCTTAAGTTCGTTTAGTGTATATAAAGTGCCGTATTCTGTAGGATGCGATATATACACCATTCCCGGAGCTACCATGTGTTCGTAAGTGTCGTCTCTATAGAAGTCGGTTATATATCTTTTCACGTCTTCAGCCTTTATTTTTCCACTATACTCAGGCAGAGTCAGCACCTTGTGGCCTGTAGCCTCAATGGCCCCCGATTCGTGTACGTTTATATGTGCTGTTTCGGCAGCAAGTACTCCTTCGTGCTGTCTCAGCAGTGCATCTATAACAGTAGCATTGGTCTGGGTTCCTCCCACAAGAAAATGTACTGCAGCTTCTGGCTTGCCGCATGCTTCCCTTATCAATTGCTTGGCATTGTACGTATAAGGGTCGCTGCCATATCCGGTGGTATGTTCCATATTTGTTTCCATAAGGCGGCGCATCACTTCGGGATGTGCACCTTCCATATAATCTGTATAAAAATATAGCATAGTCTGTATTGTTAAAGTTCATGAATATCAGCCGACCAATAGAAATAAGTTTTCACATTACCGTCATCAAGTCTTATGTCAAAACTGTGTTTCTGCGGTTGGTTTAGTTTGAAAGGAACAGGATGTCTGAATATAGGACCGTCAAAACAGAAAGAGTGATATTCGCCGTTTTCTCCATTAGGGTCTGTTCCGCCGGGAAGTGAACCGACAAATTCTTTATCTATAATCTTTCCAATGAACTTTTCTCCCAAAATGTCTATTGTGGTGACTATCACCGAACGAAGTCCGGAAGAAAGGAATTCTTCCATTATAATGTCTGTGGTTTTGTCCCATAATGGCTCTACTACTTTGATATTAAAAGGTTTAAGATGCTCTTCGCGATATCTTCTTATATCTTGCAGAAATATGTCGCCGAAGATAAAGTGGGTTACTCCCATTCCCTTGAAATGTAGTACTGCACTTTTCATTGCATTGTTATAGTCTTCCATATTGCCTTTTGGGGTAAGGTCTACGGTATATAACGGGATACCTATACTTTTTGCCTGTATACAAAGTAGAGAGTGTGGGATATTGTGCATTGTAGATAGTCTTGTATCTTTGTTTATCGTTGTGAGCAATGCTACGATTTCATATTTGTCTTCCTTCAGTACCTTGTATAAAGCATGTGCAGAGTCTTTGCCTCCACTCCAATTGAAAACAGCCTTTATTTTTCCCATTGAGTTTTTTTAAAAAAAATTATCCTCCTCTTCTTTGTACTATTCTGGCACCCTCTGGCACACTTTCTGTCACCCAGATGTTTCCACCTATGGTAGCTCCGTTACCTATAGTTATACGTCCCAGTATTGTGGCGTTTGAATATACTATAACATTGTCTTCAAGTATAGGATGACGAGGTATTCCCTTTATAGGGTTTCCGTTGTCGTCCATAGGGAAACTTTTTGCTCCAAGTGTCACGCCCTGATACAGCTTTACGTTGTTTCCTATAATGCATGTAGCACCTATTACCACACCTGTTCCATGATCGATTGTGAAGTGATTGCCTATTTTTGCTCCCGGATGGATGTCAATGCCAGTTTCGGAGTGAGCCATTTCGGTAATCATTCTTGGGATAAGAGGGACATTCAGTTTATGAAGTTCATGGGCTATACGATAATTTGTGATGGCCCTTATAACAGGATAACAACATATTATTTCTCCGAAACATGTAGCTGCTGGGTCGCCATAGTATGCTGCTTCCACATCGGTAGCCAATATGCAGCGTATGTCGGGAAGTCTTTTTATAAATTCGGCAGCAAGCCTTTTGGCTGTATCCTTACAAGGTTTGTTGTCGGTTACCATTCCGTTGTTTTCTACTCCGAAGCATAGTCCTGCCTGGATTTGTTCTGTAAGCAGCTCGAACAATCTTTCCACATTTACACCGATATGATAATTGATTGTTCTGCTGTTTATGCTTGATCTTCCGAAGTATCCCGGAAATAGGACAGCTCTTGATAGTTCTACAATTTCTTTCAGAGTCTTTCCCGATGGGAGTGATTCTCCGTCTTTATGCTGATGGAACAATCCTTGATAAGAATTGTTGTCCGATAATTTTTCTACTGTATCATTCAGTATATATGTATAGTCCATGTCATGATAGATTAAAGCTTGGAGAGGAATTTTTCTCTGTTGACAATATATCTTATATGTTTTCCTTCACCTATATTACCCTTGCTGTCTGAAGCAATGACTTTAAATGTAAGTTTTCTTCCTTCAATCTCTTCCAGAGTTGCTGTGGCAGAAACAGTTTCTCCCAATTTTGAAGGTTTGATGTGTGATGTCTCCATGAAAGAGCCTACGGTTGTAGAGCCTTCAGGAAGTTCGTTTTTCACTGCGTTCATGGCTGCATTTTCCATCAGTGCCACCATAGCTGGTGTTGCAAATACATCCATATCTCCAGAGCCCAGAGTGAGGGCAGTGTTTTCGTTACAAACTGTTGTTTTGCTAGTGTAAGTTAATCCTTTTTCCATGATAATTTGTTTTGTTAAAAGCAAAAGTATAAGATTCTTTGTATATTTTCAACCATATAGCTTATAATGTTGGTAAAATGTGATACATTTGTGTAGAATATCATAAAAATAAAACTCAAAAGTATGCCAATAAAGAAGAGCAGTAATCCTTTTGCATTCAAGGCAAAGCAAGGAAAGAAAAAGAGTAATGGAAAGCGTGTAGGGAAATCAAAGCCCGAAAAAGCTAATAATCAGCTTAATAGGAGAGTTAAATAATGACAGATAAAAACGCCCCGTCGCTTTGCTTCAAGCGACGGGGCGTTTTAAAAAAAATGTAGCAGGGATTATTCTGCCAAAGTAAAGTCGAGTTGTTTCTTCTCTAGATTTGCTCTTGCAACTTTTATCTTTATGTCATCTCCCAAGCTGAACTTGCGATGAAGTTTTCTTCCTGTCAAACAATAGTTCTTTTCGTCGAAGTCGTAGTAGTCATCTCCAAGGTCGCGCATAGGCACCATGCCTTCACACTTGTTCTCGTTTATTTCCACATAAATACCCCATTCGGTTACTCCCGATATCACACCTTCAAATTCGGAACCGATGTGTTCGCTCATAAATTCCACCTGTTTGTATTTTATCGAAGCTCGTTCGGCACTTGCAGCAGTCTGTTCCATGGCCGAGCTGTGCTCGCACATGTTTTCATACTTGTCGGCCTGGGCAGTTCTTCCACCATCAAAGTAACGTGTAAGAAGTCGGTGAACCATCAGGTCTGGATAGCGTCGGATAGGTGATGTAAAGTGTGTATAATAGTCGAACGCCAATCCGTAGTGACCGATATTGTAGATAGAGTATCTTGCTTTCTGCATTGAGCGCAGAGATACAGTTTCCACAAGATTCTGTTCACCTTTTCCGTTCACTTCCTTCAGCAGACTGTTGATTGATTTCGACACCTCGACATTGCTTCCGCTGGTACGTATCTTATATCCGAATCTGGCAATGAACTGGTTCAGGTTGTCCAGTTTGTCAGGGTCTGGAAGGTCATGTATACGGTAAGGGAATACTTTAGGCTTCTTGTTTTTTGGAACTTTGCCTATATGTTCTGCAACTGTTCTGTTTGCAAGCAGCATGAACTCTTCGATAAGTTTGTTTGCCTCTTTTGATTCTTTGAAGTAAACACTTAAAGGTTTTCCTTTTTCGTCTATTTCAAATTTCACCTCACAGCGGTCGAAGTCTATAGCACCCGCAGCCAGTCGCTTTTCACGCAGAATCTGAGCCAGCTTGTTCAGTTCAAGCACTTCCTCTTTATAGTCACCTTCGCCGGTTTCTATTATATTCTGTGCTTCTTCGTATGTGAATCGTCTGTCCGATTTGATTACAGTATGCTTTATCCTATAGTCTTTGACTTCGGCTTTTTCGTTCATGTTGAATATTACTGAATATGCCAGCTTTTCCTCGTTAGGTCTTAACGAGCAGATAAAGTTACACAAGCGTTCGGGCAGCATAGGAATAGTTCGGTCTACCAGATAAACCGAAGTAGCACGTTTCAGTGCTTCTTTGTCTATTGTTCCACCCTCTTTTACATAGTGTGATACATCTGCTATGTGTACTCCCACTTCCCACAGTCCCGGTTTGAGCTGTCGTATTGACAAGGCATCGTCAAAGTCTTTGGCATCTTTAGGGTCTATAGTGAAAGTTGTAATATCCCTACAGTCTTCTCTTTCGGCATAATCTTCGGGTGTGATTTCGGCAGAAAGCTTTTCTGCTGCAGCTTCTACTGTCAGCGGATACTTGTAAGGCAGTCCGTATTCGGCAAGTATGGCATGCATTTCAGTATTGTTGTCGCCCGCAGTTCCAAGCACATCAATCACTTCTCCCAAAGGATTCTTTGCATCTTCGGGCCATTCTGTAATCTTCACTACCACCTTGTCTCCGTTTTTCGCACCTTTAAGTTTGTCTTTAGATATGAATATATCGTTTGCTAGTGTATTGCTTTCAGTTATCAGGAACGCATAATTTTTCGAGACCTTTATTACACCTACAAATGTAGCATTTGCCCTTTCAAGAATTTCAATGACCTCTCCTTCTGGCTTTTGTCTTTTACACTTTGCCGAAAGCGAAATCTTTACTTTATCATTGTTTATGGCATGAGCAGAATTTCGGTCGGATATGAATATAGGTTCTCCTCCGTCTTCGGGGATGAAGGAATTCTTTCCGTTGCTCTTTCTTTGGAATGTGCCTATAAGAATCTGACCTCTGTCGTTCAATTTGAATTTCCCTTTTCCGTTTTCTATAAGGAAACTGTCTTCCAGCATTTCGCCTATAATGTCAGAGCACAGCATTTTGAGAGGATGGGTTGTAAGTTTAAGTCCCAGGAATAATTGCTTTACACCGATGTTTTCATTCGGTCTGTTGCGGAAGTATGTTATGATAAGTTCGGCGAGTTCTTTTTTGTTCATTCGTTTTCCGCCTTTTTTTTCTTTCTTACTTTTAGCCATGTCTATTCCTTTCTTTTTGTTATTTAGCTTTTACAAAGTAAGCAAAATTTATGGAATATACTATTATTTTTTTGATTAAAAATATCTTATGTAAAGTTATATAATAAAATATTGTATATATTTTGTCATAAAGCATTATATTTGTACTTTCATATTTGAAACATAATGAATAACAGAATATTAATAACAGGAGCAAGTGGATTTATAGGTAGTTTTCTTGTTGAGTGTGGGCTTGAAAAAGGCATGCAGGTTTGGGCCGGTATTCGTAAAAGCAGCAGCAGGAAATATCTCTGTGACTCTGATATACGTTTTGCAGAATTGGATTTTACCGATTCGGACCGTTTGGAAAGCCAGCTTCTGAAGCATAAAGAAGAGCATGGCGGATGGGACTATATCATTCATTGTGCCGGGGTTACCAAATGTATCGACAAGGCAGACTTCGAGATTGGAAATTATTGGGCTACCCGTCATTTCATAGAGACTCTTATAAAATTGGGGATGGTTCCCCGAATTTTTGTGTTTGTAAGTTCATTAAGTATATTCGGCCCCATAAGAGAGGCGGACTATACTCCTATAAGCGAACACGATACTCCCAAGCCCAATACGGCTTATGGAGTGAGCAAGTTCAAGACCGAACAGTTCCTTCGTTCTCTGAAGGATTTCCCTTATATCATTTTTCGCCCTACAGGCGTATATGGTCCTCGTGAAAGAGATTATTTCCTTATGGCAAAGTCCATAAAGAATCATGTTGATTTTGCTGCGGGATACAAGCGTCAGGACATAACATTCGTCTATGTAAAAGACCTTGTCAAGGCAGTATATCTTGGCATTGAAAGTGAAATATCCCGGCGTGAATACTTCGTGAGTGACGGCGAAGTTTATAGCAGTCGTACTTTTTCCAACCTTATTCGCAAGGAATTGGGCAATTGCTGGATGATAAGGTTCGTTTCTCCGCTCTTTATATTGAAGTTTATATCTTACATATCAGAGCAGGTGTCTCATTTTACCAAGAGACCAAGTACTTTGAATTGCGATAAGTATAAGATAATGAAGCAGAGAAACTGGAGATGTGATATATCTCCTTTGGAGAAAGAACTGGGATACAAACCTGAATATAAATTAGAGAGAGGAGTAAAGGAAACAATAAACTGGTATAAAAAAGAAGGATGGCTTTAGATTTGAAATTATTCGAAAAGGTAGAGAGTGGTAAAGGTCTGTTTGCTGTAGAGAGCATAAATCTTATATATAATATACTTACGACTATCTTGATATTATTGCTTTATTCCAAGATGGATCATCCGGGTTTAATGCTTGTGGAGCGTGGGGTGATTGCAGCTATGACATTTCTTATGATATATATGTATCAGATAATGCCTTGTAGGCTTACGGTCTTTGTAAGGATGGTGATACAGATGTCGTTGTTGGCTTACTGGTATCCTGATACGTATGAGTTCAATCGTATATTTGACAATCTGGATTATCTGTTTGCCTCGGCAGACCAGTTTCTGTTTGGCTGCCAGCCTGCTGTAGAATTTTGTAAGAAATTTTCTTCGATATGGATAAGCGAGCCTCTCAACTTAGGTTATTTTTTCTACTATCCTATGATGCTGATAGTTGTGGTATATTACTTCCTTTTTCATTATGAATGGTTCGAAAAGGTATGTTTCATACTTATGACTTCCTTTTTTATATACTATCTGGTATATCTTCTTGTACCTGTAGCTGGTCCGCAGTTTTATTTTCCTGCCATCGGGATGGACAAGGTACATGCTTGTGATTTTACGGCTATAGGCAATTATTTCAGAGACAATAGTATTCTTCTGCCTTCTCCGGGATATGACCATGGATTTTTCTATAATCTTGTTGAGGCTTCGCAAGAAGTGGGCGAGAGACCCACTGCTGCATTTCCAAGTTCGCACGTAGGAATATCCACCATACTTATGATAATGTCGTGGAGAGTAAGCCGCAAGCTGTCATACACTCTTCTGCCGTTTTATTTATTGCTGTGTATGGCCACAGTATACATTCAGGCACATTATCTTATAGACTCCATTTGTGGTTTTATCACAGCTTTCCCTGTATATAAAATGTCGTCTATAATGTATAAGAAATGGTTTGTAACTCCTACATTCAGGCTTAGGATGTAGTTTTTGTTTTATGTGAAAATTAACAGACATATGAAGATAAGAAATATAGACTTAGGAGAGAATCCTTTACTTCTGGCACCAATGGAGGATGTTACAGATCCTGCCTTCCGAATTCTTTGCAAGGAGTTTGGTGCAGACATGGTATATACGGAATTTGTTTCCAGCGATGCCTTGATACGTTCTGTAGGCAAGACTATGCTAAAGCTGAACATAAGCGATAAGGAACGTCCTGTAGCTATACAGATTTACGGCAAGGATACCGATACAATGGTCGAAGCGGCAAAGATTGTAGAACAGGCCAATCCTGACATAATAGACCTGAACTTCGGATGCCCTGTAAAGCGTGTGGCAGGAAAAGGAGCCGGTTCGGGCATGCTTCAGAATATTCCCAAAATGCTTGAGATAACCAAGGCTGTGGTCGATGCAGTCAAGATACCGGTTACTGTAAAGACAAGGCTTGGCTGGGATTCGGAGCACAAGATTATAGTAGAACTGGCAGAACAGTTACAAGATTGCGGTATCGAAGCCCTTACCATACATGGGCGCACACGTGCCCAGATGTATACAGGTGAGGCCGACTGGACTCTCATAGGTGAGGTGAAGAATAATCCACGTATGCGTATCCCTATAATAGGAAACGGTGATGTGACAACACCTCAGCGTGCAAAGGAGTGTTTCGACAAGTATGGAGTAGATGCCATAATGATAGGACGTGCCAGTTTCGGTCATCCTTGGATATTCAAGGAAGTGAAACATTATCTTCACACTGGAGAGTTGCTTCCTGAGCCGTCATTCAAATGGAAGATGGATGTTCTTCGCCGTGAGATACAGGACAGCGTAAATCTTCTTGACGAGCGTCGTGGAATACTGCATGTGCGTCGTCATCTTGCAGCCTCACCATTGTTTAAGGGCATACCAAACTTCAAGGAAACGCGTATAGCGATGTTGAGAGCCGAAATGCTGGAAGATTTGAACAACATTATGAACAGGATAGAAGAGACATTCGCATATTGATAAAAATGTTAATATAGTGTTCGTTTTATATAGATTTAAAAATTAATATAAAATTCAGTACTTTTGTAATTGTATTTTCAACAGATAAATAATGAACTATTCGATAAAAGATTTTGAGATAATGGCACCGGTAGGCTCACGCGAGTCTTTGGCGGCAGCCATTCATGCCGGAGCGGATTCTATATACTTCGGCATTGAAAGCTTGAATATGCGTGCTCGTTCAGCTAGTACATTTACTATCGATGATTTGCGTGAAATAGCAAAGCTTTGTGATGAAAATGGAGTGAAGAGCTATCTTACGATAAACACTATCATCTATGATGAAGATGTAGAGCTCATGCGTAAGATAGTTGATGCTGCCAAGGAAGCAGGCATAAGTGCAGTTATTGCAGCCGATGTATCTGTAATGGCATATTGTAATGAGGTAGGACAGGAAGTCCATCTCTCCACACAACTTAATATAAGCAATACCGAAGCACTGAAATTCTATTCACGTTTTGCCGATGTAGTGGTTCTGGCACGCGAGTTGAATCTCAAACAAGTCAGAAAGATCTACGATGCCATACAAGAGCAGAATATAGTTGGCCCTATGGGAGAGAAAGTCAGAATAGAAATGTTCTGTCATGGAGCCTTGTGTATGGCTGTTTCAGGAAAATGCTACTTGAGCCTTAACGAACTGAATGCTTCGGCCAATCGTGGTGCATGTATGCAGGTGTGCCGCCGTTCATATATCGTAAAGGATAAGGAAAGCGATATAGAGTTGGAGGTTGACAATCAGTATATAATGTCGCCTAAGGATTTGAAGACAATTCATTTTATGGACGAAATGATAGAAGCAGGTGTACGTGTATTCAAGATTGAGGGTCGTGCCCGCGGTCCAGAGTATGTGCGTACCGTTGTGGAATGTTACAAGCAGGCCATACAGTCGTATCTTGAAGGAACATTTACGGAAGAGAAGAAAGCCGAATGGGACACACGTCTGAAGACTGTGTTCAACCGTGGCTTCTGGAATGGTTATTACTTGGGTCAGCGTCTTGGAGAATGGAGCAAGAACTATGGTTCGGAGGCTACCGAAAGAAAAGTATATGCAGGACGAGGCATAAAGTATTTCTCTAATATAGGAGTGGCAGAGTTTTTGATTGAAGCTACAGAAATCAAGGTTGGTGACAAACTTCTCATCACCGGACCTACTACAGGAGCCATGTATGTAGACCTTGAAGAGGCTCGTGTTAATCTGAAACCTGTAGATGTGGTGAAGAAAGGGGTACATGTTTCGTTTAAAGTTCCCGACAGAGTGAGACCAAGTGACAAACTCTACAGAATCGTCTCATCAGAGGAATTGAAAAAAAAGAGAAACATATAATTATCTTGAACCCTTTGTCTTGTAAATTGATATATAAATAATAATTATGGAAGATTTTCTACCATTACTTAAGAATGCCCATATATCAAAAATAAGGAATAAGACGGAGGCTACGTGTGAGTCCCCGTTTTTTGTTATAGATTTTGATAATAATGGCAATGCTTTTATACGTATAGTAAATTCAAAACTGAAAGATATATTTCCCGACTATCACATGTTCACTGGAGAAGTGTTCAATGTTCTCAGAAGTCTGGATTTTATAAGGCAGGAAAAAACGGCATCTTTCTTTTGGAATAAAGAAGAGGAAGACAATATTTACTTACGCGACAATCCTTATTTGTTGTTTCAGCTGTTGCGTTGTGATAATTTGATAGATTCACAAGGTAACAGTATAAAGGTCAATAATAACAACTCTTTTATAAATCTTGTTCTTGTCAAGTCAGACGACAGGATTTCATCGTCTTTCCAACTGAAGACGTGTAATGGGACGTCCGGTGATTTTCGATTTCTGTCGGATGTCTTTGTCTTGTCAGACAATGTAATTTATCCAGTGCAGTCTATAGGAGAGAATTTCTCTATGATAAGCTTTTTTGTTTCTTCGTTTCATGAATCTATGTTGGAAACATTTTTATCTGTATTCTATTCCTATATAGAAAATGTACAGCTTGAATACGAAGACTACACATTGGAGATGTCTGATGACGAACTAAAGACAATACCTACAATCATATTCGAGAAAGTGGATACTGACATGTGCCTCTATTTGATATTATCGCAAACAATTCCGGGAGGTGATATAGAGAACACCAGTCAGTTCGAGTTGTTGTATCAGGCATCCGTAAATGTAGATCATAGAATTACACTTAGACGAATATCTTATTTTTCGGTTGCAGACAAGTCAAAAGAACTTTATAAGCAGATAACAAGTTATTCTCCAAACAAGCAGGAGGCTAAAAAGGTCTTTTTTGAAGATTCCACGTTTATAGTACCCGAAGAGACGGCAACACCTTTTCTTCTTAACGGACTTCCCTCACTGATAAGGGAATACCAACTGATTGGTACAGACAACATAAAAGACTATAAGGTGAAGTCGGTAAAACCGAAGTTGAATGTATCGTTGTCTTCGGGTATAGATTTTCTTGAGGGAGATGCGGACATCTTGCTTGATGATGAAAAGATGTCGCTCGAGCAGTTCCTGTCAGTATATAAGAAGAACAGATACATCACCCTGTCCGACGGCAATCGTGCCGTTATAGACGAAAGATATATAAATAGGCTTGAACGCATATTCAAGAACGGCAAAGGAAAGAAGAAAATCAAAGTGTCATTCTTCGATTTGCATGAGATAGAGGAACTTATGGACTCTCCGGCAGAAGGAGAGGTGTTCAAACACCATAGGTCAGTATATGAGGGATTCAATAACCTTGGAAAGCAGAGGATGTCTTTTAGCAAGGTAAATGCAGATTTGCGCAATTATCAGAAAGAGGGGGTGAAATGGATAAACTATCTGTATGAAAACAACCTTGGAGGATGTCTTGCTGATGATATGGGACTTGGAAAAACGTTGCAGACAATAGCAATGCTTGCAAGGATATATCCTGGTGAGAAGAAATCATCGCTTGTGGTAATGCCTAAAAGTCTACTTTTCAACTGGCAGAACGAGTTGTCGCGGTTTGCACCCAAAATTAGTTTCTATACTTATTATGCTTCCGAGCGTGATATGGAGCTGGCTATGAAGTCGGACATCATTCTTACTACATATGCCATGGTAAGAAATGACATAGAGACTTTCTCGAAGCACGAATTTCATTATGTAATATTGGATGAGTCGCAGAATATAAAAAACGTTTCAGCAATGGTTACCCAGGCTGTCTTTCTGCTTAAGGCAGAACACAGGCTGGCATTGAGCGGTACTCCAATAGAGAATAACCTTACCGAACTTTATTCTTTGTTCCGTTTTCTGAATCCTACCATGTTCGGTTCCCTTGAAGAATTCAATTCAACATACACTTATCCTATACAGAAGAATGACGACAAGGATACGCTTCTAAGTCTGCGAAAGAAGATTTTTCCGTTTATGCTGAGAAGACTGAAAAAGGATGTGCTGAAGGAGTTGCCGGACAGAATAGAGCAGACATTGTTTGTAGAGATGGACAAGGAGCAGCACGGGTTCTACGAAGAAAGACGTAAGTATTATTACAGGCAGATAAAGCAGAATATAGCAGAGGAAGGTGTGCAAAAGTCGCAGTTCATGATGTTTCAGGCTTTGAACGAACTTCGTCGTATAGCTTCTGTTCCCGAAAGTATGAGCGAAGGACGGATACACTCACCAAAGCTTGACGTGTTGTTGGATTCGCTTACAGAAGCTGTAGAAAACGGTCATAAGGTTGTTGTTTTTTTCAATTACATAGCTGGTATAGAACTATTGGGCGAGAAACTTGATGAACTCGGGATATATTTTACAAGCATGACAGGTTCTACCAACGACAGAAAGGGAGTGGTGGAACGTTTCCAGAACGACCCTACATGCAAGGTACTTCTTATGACCCTCAAGACAGGAGGCGTAGGCCTGAATCTTACTGTAGCAGATACTGTTTTCATTTTCGAACCATGGTGGAACAAGGCAGCAGAGGAACAGGCGATAAACCGTCTGCACCGTTTCGGACAGACTTCAAAGGTCTTGAGTTTCTCCATTATTACCAAAGGCAGCATAGAGGAGAAGATTTGTCAGTTGCAGCAGCAAAAAGCCGAATTGTTTGAAGGGCTTATAGGAAGCGATTCTTCATCTACAAAGCAGCTTTCCGAAGAAGACATTAATTTTATTTTAGGATGATAAGAAAGGCGTTTATATATGGTTAGAAAGAATGATTTGTTTGCAGATAATATAGAGTGCAAAGAGGTTGTGCTCAATAAGCCCGATAATGAAACATTCAGAAATTTTTATGATAATATTGATAAAAGTTTCGTATCAGCGGATTTGATTTCTATTTGTAGCAACATTATTTCATCATGTTTTTATAATGTGGTGGTGTATGAGTATGACAAGGAAACAGGAGAGAAAAAAGTTTCGTGTATAGTAAACAAACTGAAGAAAGGCAAGTCTATAAGCAAATCAGACAGGGTGTCATTTCTGGCTATGTTGATAGGTGACGTACATAACAGGGAATTCTATTACGGTTCGTTGTCTCAAAACATAAAGAATGTATTGAAGGCTGTATACGAAAGGTTCTTTATAACTGTTACCGAAGTTTCTTCCTTGTTGGGATATAAAGCAGTAGTGGAATCAGGCTATTATACATCAAGGAAAACACTTATACCAGAATTGTATATGTTTAAATGTTTCAGAGGGAAAAAGGGAGAAGAAAATTCTTGCTATGGCTATTCGTATGATAATTATGTCTTTATATCACCTTTTTTTTATGATTTGTTCTACAATTTTGTAAATGAAGACTTATTGTATTCTGCCCGTTGCTTTAAATCGTTACCCGAAGGCGAAAAACTTAGAGTATTCCATGCCGAAAAGACTTTCATTGATGAATTTACCATTCTGCAGAGCATGTTCAATCAGAAATTGTTCAAAATAGGAGACAGCAAGAAGATGCTTCTCACTACAGTAAAGAAGATTTCAAAGCAGGTGGGCATTAAGGAGTTTTTTCCCGAAACCAATATAAAGGAACTTGTTTATTCAAGAGCTGTATTGCTTCTCAATTTCTTTTCAAACTATATGGAGGGAGTAAAGAAAAGCAAAACAAATAAAGCACCTGAGTTGACTGTAAAGGATTTGATAGAAAACATTGATGATTCGATACATTTGCAGATAGCATGCTTCTTAAATCATCTGACAGGTATAAAATATCAATCTTTTTCAGATTACAATATATATAGTCTGAATTCCTTTTTATTGAGTTACCTAAAGAATCATAAGGATAATTTATGGCACAATGTGGATTCTATTATCAGCTTCATCAACTCCATCTCGAAAGGAGAGGCTGTTGTGTTTTTAAAAGGATATACTTTTGAAAACATGAAAATAGTCAATAAGAGGTTTGATAGAGTCCTGGGATATGGAGAACTTGTAAATGATGTAGGGAAACCTTTTGTAAGAGCCTTTTTTGCCATGCTTTCTTCGTTGGGACTGGTTGATATAGCCTATCGTGAATTTGACGATAAAGACAGGTCGTGGTTTGACTGGGTGAAATATATAAGAATCACTAATCTTGGTAGATATGTTTTCGGACACGTTGATTTCTTTGATAGTGAAGGGTCTGACGATAAGAAGACTTATTTCGAGCTCGACACTAAAAGGCTTATTGCCCGTTCTTTGGAAAAGAAAAATCCTTTTATTCCTTTTATGCTTGATATTTCCGATCCTATAGGGGGCGACAGATATAAGTTGTCGAATATTTCTTTTATGAGAAACTGCAAGACTACGTCCGAACTCAATGAAAAGATAAATATGTTCAAGAATTTCATATCAAACGACCTTAATGACTTGTGGAATGACTTCTTTGATTCAATGAACAGGAAATGCCATGCATTTGATAAGGTTTCTTCAGACCAATACCTTATTTATAAGATGGACCCCGACAACAAGGAAATCATCAATGCAATGTTGTCTGATGGAGTGATTAGTTCGATTGTTATTAGGGCAGAGGGATATATGGTTCTTATTCCTAAAGAGAAAAAGACTAAGGTCATCAACAGATTCAAGGAACTTGGATACATGATTAAATTATAAAATTAAAATACGTATGAAAAGAATAACAACTTTATGTTTATTGTCAGGCTTCTTGGGAAGCCTTAGCGCACAAGAAGTTTATATTTCGCCTGTACCACAGTCGGTTGATTGGAGTAAGGAAGCCTTCAACAAGCCCGCGGCTATGAAGTTGATTGGAGACTCACAGGCAGATACAGACGCCGTAGACTTGCTGAAGAATAATCTTGAATTTTGGAAAAAAGGTTTGAAACTCTATATAGGCGAAAGGGGAGACCGCACAATAAAGCCTTTCGAGAAAATGATTCCTCAGAAGAAGGAAGGTTATTATCTGAAGATAGACAATGACGGGATTGTTGTGGCAGGCAATGACAATGCCGGAACATATTATGGAGTACAGACTTTGCTTCAGATTATGAAGAACGATAGTTTCAACTGTGTTTCCATATCCGATTATCCTGATGTTGAGGAAAGAGGAGTTGTTGAGGGGTTTTATGGAAATCCGTGGAGTCATAAAGACCGTCTGCGCCAGTTTGACTTCTACGGAAAGAACAAGATGAACGTATATATCTATGGTCCTAAGGACGACCCTTATCATCGCGAACACTGGCGAGATGCCTATCCGGCAGATATGGCTGACAAGATAAGAGAGCTTGCCGCTGCTGCTGCACGTAACAAAGTGTCTTTCGTATGGGCAATGCATCCGGGAAACGACATCAAATGGACTGAAGAAGACAGAAAACACTCTGTTGAGAAACTCGAAAAGATGTATTCGTTGGGAGTACGTTCGTTTGCCATATTCTTTGACGATATATTCGGCAAGGAACAGTCGAGAGCTGAATGTCAGGCCGAATACATGAATTATTTGCAGAAAGAATTTGTAGAGAAACATGATGATGTTTCTCCGCTTATAATATGTCCTACAGAATACAACAAGGGATGGGCGGGAAAGACATATCTACCTACACTGGGTGACAAACTTGACAAGGATATACACATTATGTGGACAGGCAATACTGTAGTAGACATGATAGACAAGGTGGATATGGAGTGGATAAACGGACAGATAGACCGTAAGGCCTATATATGGCTGAATTATCCTGTAAACGATTTCTGTATAGACCACCTTCTTATGGGACCGACATACGGAAACGAAAAGACCATAGCACCTATGGTGAGCGGTTTCGTCTCAAATCCTATGGAATATGCCGAAGCCTCTAAACTGTCATTGTATAGTATAGCAGACTATACATGGAATATGGAGCAGTATGACGAATACAAGTCGTGGGAGTATGCACTCGGCTATATAATGAAGAACCATAAGGACGCGTTCAAGGTGTTCTGCGAACATAATGTCGACTTGGGACCTAACGGACACGGATTGAGAAGGGACGGCGAATCGGCTTCTTTCCGCAGACTGTCAGAAAAATTTGAGGGAGACAATGCCTATGTTTACAATGCAGGACTTCTGGCTCAAATCAAGGCAGAGTTCGACAAGATGGTATCTTCGGCCGACGAACTTCTTTCGGACAAATCGGAACCGGAACTTACAGCCGAAATAACCCCTTGGGTGAAGGTGATGAAATATATCGGTATGAGAGGACAGTTGGTAGTACAGATGTACGAAGACCTCGAATTGAAGGATGAGAAGTCATTTATCAGCAATTACGAAAAGCATGTATCTCTGGAGCGTGAACAGAAGAACGTGTTGTCAAGAGATTTTGAGGGTTCGATAAAGAAACCTAATCCGTCTGTAGCCAGCTATGCAGTGTCTCCGTTTATAGGAAACAGCATGAAATATCTTGTAAGGACATACAAGCAGAACCATACATACCGCACAGATATATTCCCTACAGAAGTGTTGGAAAGCGGACGCTATTATATTAAGTGTAACGGAATGTGGCTTACAAACGAAAATGCCAATGCCGACCGCATAGGCGACTATCCTGTATGGAAGGAAGAGGCTGACGTCATTAATCCGCAGCGTCAGGAGTGGATAGTATCTGTAGAACCGTCGGGAAGATATAAGATAGCCAATGCACAGGACGGACGCTTTATAACCGGAAACGGTACTTTCCGCACATCTAAGGAAGAGAAATATGACAGCCGAAAACATTCGTTCGACATACTCAAGGCAGACGGAAAATATGCTGTCAAGACATCTCAAGAGGCAGGAGGATATGTAGTTGTGCCTGCAAAGTCAAGATTAGGATTGAAGGCAGTAGGCAAATTGGAATCTCGCCTGTATATGTTTGAATTCATTCCTACAGACAGCGTAGTGACCAAATGAATATTTTCCGAATGATTTTTTATTTAAACTCCGGATGGCAATATGCCATCCGGAGTTTTTTTGTAGATACCATAATATAATGTAGTAGACAAACAGTCATTATTTATATTCACAACCTTTGAATATATAGATGAAACCTTTGTCTTTATATTCACATATTCTGAATATAAAGACAAAGGTTGTGTATATAAAAAATAAATATATGTTTTATGTTTCTATGCCCGATGTTTACAATTTGTTTCTCACAAAAAACAATCAATAGTCTTCTTCAATGATATTATTTTTAAAGTTCTTTTTTATATTATAAGGTTCTTTCGCAGAAAATTATTAAGTTTGCCTTAAAATAGAATTAAAAGGTGAAAGAAAAGGATTTTGTAAAAGTATACGAACGTAATTATAGACGTTCTTTTTTGTTTGCCAAATCGTATGTTCATGACGATATGGTGGCAGAAGATATTGTGGCAGAATCTTTGTTGAAATATTGGCAGACATGCAAAGAAAAGGAGGAGGAAGTTTCGGAAGCACTGCTGGTTACTATATTGAAAAACAAATCAATAGACTATTTGCGCTCAGAAAAGCATAAACAGGAAGCTTTGGATAATATGTCGGAAACAGCAATACGGAACCTTGAAATACAAATATCTTCGTTGGAGGCATGCGAACCTGACGAACTGTTTTCCGATGAAATACACGATATTATAAAAAACACATTGAAAACACTGCCAAGCCTTACAGGTGAAATATTCATGCTTAGCAGATATGAAAATTTGTCGGTTAAAGAGATAGCCGAAAAGAAACATATTACTCCCAAGGCTGTAGAATATCATATAACCAAATCATTAAAAGCCTTACGTATAACACTGAAAGACTATTTGCCTCTCTTGTTTATAGGAATATATTGATAATCAAAATTTTGTAGGTGCGCTAAAGCCTATCATCCTGTCGTTTTAATATGAGATGAATAATTTTTTTCAAAAAAACTGATTTTTATTTAGGGATTGTTGTATGCGAATCGTTATACCATAAAACCGGTAATGAAATGGATGAATTGTTAATGAAATATATCAAGGGAGATGTCACTCCCGAAGAACAGGAAAAGGTGATACACTGGCTGGATGAATCTCCAGAGCATATGCAC
The DNA here is from genome assembly GCA_020026175.1 of Phocaeicola sp. Taxonomy (GTDB): domain Bacteria; phylum Bacteroidota; class Bacteroidia; order Bacteroidales; family Bacteroidaceae; genus Phocaeicola. Next base: position 26,825 of record JAHHQV010000013.1, read on the forward strand.
CAGTTTCGGTCTTTAAGGAAACTATATGACATATCCATATGGAATTGTAATGAGGATGTTCATGAAGTAAATAATAAATCCTCTATATTCATTAAGCCGGTATTTTTAGAATTTTTGAAGGTAGCAGTAGTAATTCTTGTTACATTTTTGGGTACAAGATTCTTTTTCGGTTTCAACGAAGAACATGCAGGTATGCAGACTGTAGTAGTGCCTGCCGGACAACGTGCAGAACTCTATCTGGCAGACGGCACAAAAGTGTGGCTTAACTCTCGTTCTACATTGAAATTTCCCGACCGATTTGATGATGATGCCAGAAATGTAGAACTTGACGGTGAAGGCTATTTTGAAGTAGCGCACAATGAAAAGGCACCTTTCACGGTACATACCTCAAAGTATAACGTAAAGGTGCTTGGAACAGAATTTAATGTGAAGGCATATTCCGACAGAAACTATTTTTCAACATCCCTGTTGAAAGGAAGTGTAGAAATATCAAATACAAACAATTCAAAGTCTGTACTACTGAAACCTCAAGAGCAGGCTTTAGCCAATGACGGGCGACTTGTAGTAAAGGAGATAAAGGACAAGAACTACTTCCGTTGGAAAGAAGGACTGCTTTGTCTGGACGATGAGTCTATAAGCGAACTGATAGCCAAACTGGAACTGTATTACGATGTTGATATAATTGTGAAGAAACAATCGTTGATGAAATACCGCTATTCGGGCAAGTTCCGTATTCGTGAAGGAGTGGAACATGTACTGAAAGTATTGCAGCTGAAACATAGCTTTACTTATACAAAGAATGAAGAACTGAATCAAATCATAATAAATTAACCTTTTAAAACCGATACGCCTATGATAAGACAACGAGAATGAATGAAAAAATCGGAAGATGCTGCAACATCTCCCGATTAGACTAAGTCAGACATTAATCGACTTTCCCTTAAAAATCAAATTAATACTTACTTAAAAAACATTACAAATGTATGAAAAATATTTGTAGCGGGCCTTTGTTGCCTCAATTTAAAACACAAATAAAAATTAATCGAGCCATGAAGTTAACCTGTGCTTTGTTGTTTACAGCATCTATGGGCGTCTTTGCAAATGGTAACGCCCAATCAATGCGTGTAAATATTAATGTGGAAAATGTATCTACAAAGAAAGTCCTTTCCGAGATAGAGAAACAGACAGACTATCTGTTTGTATACAACAAGAAAGAAGTGGACCTTGATAGAAAAACAAGTGTAAATGCAGTCAATGAAACAACAGCCGATGTCTTGTCTTCAATATTCGAAGGGACAGACATTGTATATGCCATCGAAGGTGAAAACATTATGCTGATGCGTAAGGAAGAATCAGCTTCAAATACAGCTCTACAGGAAGAAAAGAAGATAACCGGTACCGTTGTCGATGCTTCAGGTATGCCAATCATCGGCGCCAATGTTATGGTGAAAGGTACTACTAACGGTACGATAACTGATTTTGACGGTAAGTTTAAACTTGATAATGTCAACAAAGGAGACATTATTCAAATATCTTTTATAGGTTATACTACTCAAGATGTAGTATGTAATGATAAATCCATTAATGTTATTCTTAAAGAAGATTCTAAGGCATTAGATGAAGTAGTAGTTATTGGTTACGGAACTCAAAAGAAAGCTGATTTGACAGGTTCTGTTGCCAATATTGGTGCAGATAAACTGACTACACAAAGTAATGTAAATATTGGACAGGCACTTCAAGGAAAAATTGCTGGTGTTGATATTGTTTCTCAGGGTGGTACTCCAGGTTCTGGTAGCCGTATTATGGTGCGTGGTATTGGTACATTAAATAATGCTTCTCCTCTCTATGTGGTAGATGGTATGTATATGTCAGATATAGATCATTTAAATCCAAATGATATTAAGAGTATTGATGTCTTGAAGGATGCATCGTCTGCTGCCATTTATGGTTCTCGTGCTGCAAATGGTGTAATAATTGTTACTACAAAAAGTGGATTTAATACAGAGGGTAAGCCTATCATTGATTTTTCTGCAAATGTTGGTATACAAACCCCTTCTAAGTATTTAGATATGTGTAATGCCCAAGAATGGTCTCAGGTAACTACAGAATCACGCAAAGCAATAGGTAAACCGGCTTTGGATATGGCCATGAATATGACTGCTGACAATGATTGGCAAGATATGATGATGGATCCAGCCATTATGCACAATTATAATTTAACGGTTCGTGGCGGTTCTAAATATTTCAATTATTATACAAGTTTGGGATATATGAACCAAGATGGTACAATTAAAGGAACAGATTATGAACGCTTTAATGTTCAGTTTAAGACAGACTATAGACGCGGATGGATAAATCTTGGTAGTAATATTGTGTTGAATACACATAATGATTCTCCGATGTATCCGTTTGCGAGAGGTGGTATGTTGGGTATTATCCTTCAGTCAATCCCTTCACTGGCTGTATACGATGAAACAAATTCTTATGGTGGTTATGGCAAGACATTTGGTGATGTAACTGATATTCCTAATCCAATGGGTATTGTTGACAAGAATATTACCAAGAGAAATAGTACGGTATATAATGCCTATCTGAATCTATATGCAGAGGCTTCTCTTCCTTTTGGATTGAAATATAAATTGAACTTTACCCCTGATTATTCATTCTATAGATCAAACTCTTTTGAGAATGTCTTCGATTTTGGCCTTAGAAATAATTTTGTATCGAATGCTTCTCAGGATCGTACTGAAAAATCGAATTTGTTGATAGAACATTTGCTTACATTTGACAAGTCGTTTGGAAAACATAAGGTATCAGCATTATTAGGTTATTCTTATCAGGAATCAAAGAACCGTTATGTTTATGTTTCTGGTAGAAATTTACCTGATGGTGTGTATGAAGTAGGTGCAGCTACGCAGGATAGAATGAATGATACATCTTTATTAGAGTCAGCCATGACTTCTGTTATAGCTCGTGCTTTCTATTCATATAACAATAGATATTTATTGACCTTGACATATCGTCGTGATGGCTCATCCAAGTTTGCTAAGGATAATCGTTATGGTAACTTCCCTTCAGCTTCTTTAGGATGGAATATAGCTGAAGAACGTTTTATGGAAAAGACCCGTAGTTGGTTAGATCAATTTAAGATAAGAGGTGGATATGGGGTATTAGGTAATCAGGAAATTGCTGATTATTCTTATTCTAGTGGTATTACTGCAAATATTAATTATCCTGATGGAAATGGTGGTTTGATTAGCGGTGCTTTTCCTAAAATTTTTGCAAATCCTGTTATTAAATGGGAAGAAACTGAAATGTATAATGTGGGTGTTGATTTGGCTTTGTTGAAATCACGTTTGACATTGACTTTTGATTGGTATAGAAAGAATACTAAGGATATATTGTTGACTGTTCCTATTCCTATTTCAACGGGTGGTGCCAATGATCCTGTCCGTAATGCCGGTAAGATTAAAAATACAGGTGTAGAATGGACAGCTACATGGAATGATAGTCCCAATAGTGATTTTTCATATGGTATTACATTCACAGGCTCTGCAATGAAGAATAAGGTGGTTGCAATGGGTACTGAAGATCAGGTCCTTAATGGTGGCACAAACCGCAGTAATGTGCCTACTACAAAGACTTTAGCAGGATATCCTATAGGTGGCTTTTGGTTGATTGAAACTGATGGTTTGTTTCAAAATGAATCTGAAATCAATGCTTATTCAAAAGACGGCAATTTGATTCAACCAAATGCAAAGCCTGGTGATGTGAAATTTAAGGATGCTAATGGCGATGGTAAGATTACAAGTGATGACAGAGTTTATAAAGGTAGTCCGTTTGCTAAATTTACTATGGGTTTGAATGCAAATTTCCAATATAAGAATTTTGACTTCTTATTAGGTTTTCAAGGAGTATTTGGTAATAAAATATACAATGCGACAAGACAAGAATTGGAAGGTGTAAATAAAGGTACTAATTTCTTAAAATCTACTCTTGACTATTGGACAGAAAGTAATACAGATGCTTCACATCCACGTTTGGTATGGGATGATCCAAATCAGAATACCCGTGTTGACAGTGATAGATTTTTGGAAAGTGGTTCATTCTTCCGTTTACGTAATATTCAGGTAGGTTATACATTCCCGACTCGTTGGTTTAATAACAAAGTTCAGAAATGTCGTGTTTATATAAGTGGTGAAAACTTGTTTACTATAACTGATTATTCAGGTTATACTCCAGACATCAGTAATGGTGATGCTACAAGCCGTGGTTTCGATAACTTTGTTTATCCAATAAACCGTACATTTATGCTTGGTCTTAATTTAACATTTTAAATATTGGAATTATGAAACTATTAAGATATATTTTTGCAGCTTATATTATAACTGTTTTTACTGGGTGTGAAAGTAGATTGGACTTGACTAATCCAAATCAACAGACAAGTGATACTTTCTGGAAAAATGAGAATGACTTTGACAAGGCGTTAGCCTCTTGTTATACACCTTTGAAGAACTGGAATGGTGGATATTATGGAACACGTGGTATTATGACACAGATTTCACGTGCTGATGATATTGAGTTTAGAAATGATATCCGTGATATCTATTCTATGCATCGTTTCATCAATGACCCTAATAATGGTGTGGCTCATAATATTTTCTATCAGTTCTATAATGCCATTTACCGTGCTAATATGATATTGCAGCAGTTGGAAGGTAAGAATTTGAGACCTGAATTTGTAGATAAGGTAAAAGGTGAGGCTTTATTTATTAGAGGAATGTATTTTTTTCAATTAGCAAAAGAGTTTAAGGATGTTCCGTTGCGTTTGACTGCATCGCAGGATCCTTCAACATTTCAATTGGCTAAATCACCTCAAGCTGAAGTATGGGCACAGGCTGCTAAAGATTTCCTTACAGCTAAGGATTTGCTTCCAATAACCAATGCAAAAGGTAAGCCAACTAAAGGTTCTGCTTTGGCTTATTTAGGTAAGTTATATGTCTACATGGAAAATTGGAAAGAGGCAAAACTGACATTGGAACAATTGACCAAAACACCATATACGTATAAATTAGTAGAGGAATTTACATGGAATTTTGATGAGGAGCACGAATTCAACTCAGAAAGTGTTTTTGAAATCATTTATGATGCAGCTGGTGGTTCTGATCAATGGGACAATGGAGAAACTGCCAACTCTGCACAGTCAACTACTATTGCAGTGGAATATGCTGCAGGTGCAGTAGGTGGTTGGTTTGAGGCTACAGTGACTAAGAAAATGATGGATATTTTCTTGGCAGAAAAGGCTGTAAACGGTCAATATGATTATCGTGCTTTGACTTCAGTTGCATGGAATTATCCTGGATGTAAATATTATATGCAAGATTTCGATAAGGTTTTGAGTGGTGATGATTTGAAACATTATTGGATTATAAAGTATCAAAATTCATACAAGAGAGAACAGGAAGTAGAAACTATTCCTTCTTATATTAATATCAGAGCTTTCAGGTATGCAGACGTTATTCTGTTATTGGCTGAATCAGAATTGAATCTTGGTAATACAGCTAAAGCGATTGAATACATTGATATGATTCGTACTCGTGGAGGAAATTTAGCAAAATATTCTGGTCCAACTGATGTTGTTTCTGTGAAGAAGGAACTGATTCGTCAGCGTGCCATTGAATTTTTCAAGGAGGGCGAACGTTTCTATGACTTACGTCGTTGGGGTATACTTGAAGAAGAATTAAAGGCTCAAGACCCACAGCGTTTTGCTGCATTTCAACCTAGAAATTTATACTTGCCAATTCCTGCTAAGGAAATTCAAACAAATTTGGAATGTAAGCAGAGTGAAGGTTGGTAATGGAATTTAAATATTAAAAATTATATGATATGTCTGCATAATAAAGTTTATTTTGAATAAATTTGTTATACAGACATATTTTTATTTTGATATACAATGAAAAAATTAGTTTTAACGGTTATGGCCGTATTGTCTATGACGGTCATCTATGCACAGAAATTAGAAGGTATAACTCATTCGGGACGTTCTACAGGACAGAAACCTTTTCCTGTTGAAAGTTATACAGAATTGGAAAATCCTGTAAAAACAGATTTACGTTTATGGGATAAAGTGAAAGGAACTCAGGTAAGTTGGGGTACCATTGATAAGCGATATAAAAAAGAAATTCCTGCAATGAAGGATGTGCATCAGACATACACACTTTTAGCATGGAAAGGCGAAAGGGTTTCTTCACAGTTTGTTGTATGGGGAAGTGAAGATCTTAATAAGCTTTCTTTTGAAGTATCAGAGCTTGAAAATAAATCTTCTGATACACGTATTGAAAAGTGTAATATACTGAAGGGATTTGTACGTTATGTAATGACCGATGAACTGAATAAAGACGGACGTGGAGGTTGTGGAAATCGTCCTAATTCATTTGATTTTGATTCTACTTTAGTGGCTGATCCTATTGATCATTTGACTCAGACACTGGAAATGAAAGCATATACAACGCAAGGATGCTGGATAAGGGTACAAATACCTAGAAATATAGTTGAGGGTGTTTATAAAGGTACTATAACAGTAAAGAATGATAATAAAATAATTGGGAAATTGACCTTACAGATTAAGGTTGGCAGCAGAACCATCCCAGAAGTTAAAGATTGGGCTTTCCATCTTGATTTATGGCAGAATCCGTATGCTATATCACGCTATTATAAAGTAAAACCGTGGAGTGATGAACATATGAAATATTTGAAACAACATATGGAGTTGTATCGTGATGCTGGAGGTAAGTCTGTTACAGTATCGTTGATGCATAAGCCTTGGAATGGACAGACATATGATTATTTTGAATCTATGGTAACATGGATGAAAAAGGTTGATGGCTCATGGTGGTTTGATTTTTCTGTATTTGATAAATGGGTACAGTTTATGTTTGATTTAGGTATTGACAAGCAGATTAATTGTTACTCAATGGTACCTTGGAAGTTGTCTTTCCAATATTTTGACCAGGCAAGTAATAGTTTAAAGTACATAAATACAAGACCAGGTGAAAAGGAATACGAAAAAATATGGACATCTATGCTTGGTGCCTTTGCAAAACATTTGAAGGAAAAAGGATGGTTTGAAAAAACTATAATATCAATGGATGAACGTCCGATGGAAGTTATGCTTGAAACAAAAAAAGTTATTGAAAAAGCAGATCCTGATTTTAAGATTTCATTGGCAGGTGCACTTCACAAGGAATTGGTGAAAGATTTGTATGATTATTGTGTTGCCTTACGAATGAAATATGATCCTGAAGATTTAGCACAGCGTAAATCTGATGGGAAAATTACTACTTTCTATACCAGTTGCGAGGAACCTTTCCCTAACACATTTACATTTTCTGATCCTGCTGATTGTGAATGGTTCGGATGGTATGCAGCAAAAGCAAATCTTGACGGATATTTGCGTTGGGCTTTAAATAGTTGGGTAATTGAACCTTTATTGGACAGCCGTTTCTATACATGGGCAGCTGGTGATACTTATCTTATTTATCCAGGTGCAAGAACTTCGATTCGTTTTGAGAGAATGATAGCAGGTATTCAGGCATGGGAAAAAATACGTATTTTGAAAGAAGAATATCATACAAAAGGTAATGAACAACTTGTCAAAAGGATAGATAAGATTTTAGACATATTTGATGAAAATAGACTTGACAAGATTTCATCTGCTGAAATGATAAATGAAGCTAAATCAAAATTAAGACGTTTAGGTTTTTAGTAGAATAAATAAAACTCATATTTATGAGGAGTTATGCTATAATCGTTAATGTTTTTTTAATGTATTATCGGGAAAATCAGTGTATTGACAATCTTGTAATACATTAACAACAAAATAACAAATCCATAGGTGGAATTAAATATATGCTAATTTGATTCTGCCTATGTAATATTAACCTTTAATTTTTTAAAACTTACATATGAAGAAATTTATTATTCTGTTCTTGTCTTGTTGGGCTGTCAATATTGTCATGTCACAACATCTTATTCCTACACCTAAGTATATACATTTTTCTAGTAAAAAAAAGGTAGAGTTGAAAACTGTTGATGCCAAGGTTAAATCTAGTTTATCGTTGCCTGATGAGGGTTATACTTTGGAAATAAATTCGGGTAAGGCAGTTCTGAGAGCAAAAACGCAACAAGGATTGATATGGGCAAAAGCAACCCTCTCTCAGCTGGTAGAGGACGGTAAATATCCGGAAGTTATCATAAAAGATTATCCGTCTTTTCCTATTAGAGGTTTTATGAATGATACTGGCAGAAATTTCCGTCCTATAGAACTCCTTAAAAAAGAATTGGATCTTTTTTCTATGTATAAGATTAATGTTTTTCATTGGCATTTGACAGACAATCCTGCATGGCGAATAGAGTGTAGAGCATATCCTGAACTTAATGATTCTAAAAATCATGTAAAAGGTAGGAATGAAGGAGAATTTTATACTTATGAACAAATACATGATTTGATTCGCTATGCCAAAGAACGAGGAATTACGATAATCCCTGAAATAGATATGCCTGGTCATAGCCAATATTTTAATCGTGCGTTTGGATGTTCTATGGCTTCAGAAAAAGGTATGAGAATATTAAAGGAATGCCTTGAAGAGTTTTTAGGGGAAATAACAAAAGAAGAATGTCCATATGTGCACATTGGTTCTGATGAAGTGCATGTTTCAAATCCGAAAGAATTTATTCTGTTTTGTGAAAACATCTTGAGGGCACATGGAAGAACTCCTATTACATGGAATCCTGGTCTTACTCCGTCACCGGAAACTATTGTCCAGATATGGTTTTCCAGTATAGGTAAAAATCTGAAAACAGAAGAAAGCGTTAATCCTTATATTGATTCATATCAAGGTTATTTGAATAGTAATGACCCGATACTTAATACATCAAGATATTTTTTACATCAGGCATGTTCTGTAGAAAAGGCTACTGATAAGGCGTTGGGTGGTACACTTTGTTTATGGAATGATGTTCGTATAGATAATAAAGAACAGTTGTTCTTACATAATGGGGTAACGAATGGACTATTGGCTTTTTCGGAACGTTTTTGGTGTGGTGGAACAGGACTTCCAGCCGGTGAAGAGAATTTGTTGCCTGATTCTTCTAGTACTTTTTATAAAGATCTTCTAGGTTTTGAACAACGATTAAAGTACCATAGAGATAATTTCCTCTATGACTGGAATATGCGTTGGGTAGCAAATGCACATCAAGTATGGAATGTGACAGTGCCACAGGCTAGAGGTACTTCTATGGAAATAATGAAGTGGGGAAAAGCCCGTGGTGGTGTAATTGATATGGCTGCATTTTGTGAAAAACATCATGTAAAACTACTTCCTACTATGGACGCATGGATGACTACAGAAATTTATGCACCGCAAGACACACTTATTGATACTTGGATTGGATTTGATGTACCTGGACGTGCAAATAGAAAATCGGCAGGTATAGGATATCAGGGAGCATGGGAATCGGATGGTCGTGTCTTTGTCAATGATACTGAAATTTTTCCGCATAAATGGCAGGAGCCTGGACGATACCAATATAATTTCGATACATGGTTTACTGAAGAAAATGAAATACCTTATACAAACGAACAGTTTTATTTTATGCGTGAGCCTGTTAAAATCAATTTGAAGACTGGTTGGAATAAAGTTAAACTATATTGTCCGAGAAGTATTCCTGGTGAGAACTGGATTGTTACATTTATTCCTATTCATGTAGATAGCAACGGTCATGTATCAGAGGTGACTTTTTTGAAATATCGTTAGTAATTCACAGAGTTTTGTTTGTAATTATTATGTGGTTTTTAAAACAGATTTTAGAATTCCTTAAATCCGCAACACATCTCAAAAAAATAATTTAAAGTACTGAGTAATAATATATTGCCCAGTACTTTGTCATGTCAAAAGATTCACTTAACTTAGTGTTGCTAATAAAAGTTCATAAATCTTCATCTGACATGGCTAAAGTACAAATAAAATCGGAGAAAATCACCCCTTTTGGCAGAATATTTTCAATTATGGAGCAATTTGATACTCTTTTATCCAATGTAATTGATTCAACCTTAGGGAAACGTTGCAAATTCTTCGGCTACAACTACAGTGAAATCTCGAGTCAGCGAAAGCAAAATCTCATGTTTACTTGAAAGATTTGCTGAGTGCAGACGAGATTATGCAAATATTCCGTTCTCTTATGTGTGTGCTTCTGCGGAGGTTCTTGCATTGAGGATGTCTCCACACATTCATTATGGGGTATCTTCTACAAAGATTCGTACCAAGACTTTCGTGTTCAAATTCATTTCCGTCTCAACCAAATAGATTAAAACATCCAGAAAGTACAGACTAAACATATATACCATTAATCCTGCTTGTACAAAAGTCTTTAATGCAAGTGATTGATTCCTTTCTCTTATGGGTTGTATAGCGTATTACCTCAAGTCGCTTTATGGGGTAAGGGGAAGATATGCTTAAAAAGATCAAACAGACTCTCATGTTATATATGGAACATTGAGATTCGAGATTTTTACAAAATATCCATTTTATAACACGAGAGTCGAGATTATTGCGGAAATTAGGGTCAATACGCCAATTTAGGAAGTTTACATCTTATATGTGTCTCAGAATGGACTTGCGTATATTCAATGGTATAATATTTAGAGATAGATGGTTGTTTTTGTTCAACTTTGCCTACACTCTTGATGAAATTCACATAACTTTTTGTTATATGTGTGAATAGAAAGTGCGTATTATAATATGAATCAAGGCTGTATTTATCATTGTCTCGATTATTCATGTTACGGAATTACTTTTGAGTGTGGTGATAACAGTCATTGTTTTGAGTATTGGAATTATATCTTATTTTGAGTAAAAAGAGTATCAAATAGTTCTATAATAGAAAATATTCCGTCAAAAGGAGTGCTTTTTCAGATTTTATTTGTATTTTAGCCATGTCTGATGAAAATTCATATGCTTCCTATTTACGATGCTAAGTTAACCTAATCTTCTGATATGACAAAGCTATGGGCTATATGTTATATAGGTTAGTGCTTTATTTTTTTTCTGAAAAGTGTTGCTGAATCGGTTGTGAATAAACATTTAGAACATGATTATTTTTTGAGTAGACTGAATAATAGTAATAGATAAAGAAATGAAGAAAACATTTTTATTTGTAGCAGGTGTAGTAGCTACCATATCAAGTGTTCAATCAACAGATTATACGAAAGGTTTGTCTGTTTGGTTTGATACGCCTAACTACTTGGATACACGTGCTGTTTGGTTTGATAACCGTTCTGATTTATGGATGGGTGAGAAACATCCTGAAAGTTCTGCTGGAGGGGTAGTAAATCCTGACCAGAAGTGGGAATCTACTTCATTGCCTATCGGTAATGGTACTATAGGAGCTAATATCATGGGATCGGTAGAAGCTGAACGTATAACTTTTAATGAAAAGACTTTGTGGCGTGGCGGGCCGAATACTTCTCGAGGAGCAGCTGCTTACTGGAATGTAAATAAAAAATCAGCGCATGTACTGAAAGATATTCGTCAGGCTTTTTTAGATGGAGACGATAAAAAGGCGGATCGTCTGACCCGTGAGAATTTTAATAGTACGGTTCCGTATGAAATAGAAGCAGAAACACCGTCTCGATTTGGCTGTTATTCTACAATGGGTGAATTCTATGTGGAAACAGGTCTGAGCGTGATTGGCATGAAAGACTATAAACGTATACTTACACTTGATAAAGGAATGGCTGTAGTTCAGTTTGAAAAGGATGGTGTAGCCTATGAACGTAACTATTTTATTTCTTATCCACAAAACGTGATGGTTGTCCGGTTTTCTGCAAGCCAAAGAGGTAAACAGAATTTAGTATTCAGTTATATGCCTAACTCAATTTCTACCGGAAAAATGCTTTCTGAAGGAACTGACGAATTGGTTTATCGAGCTCGTCTGGATAATAACCAAATGGAATATGTCATTCGTGTGAAGGCACAGACTAAAGGTGGGAAATTGAACAATACCAATGGTAAACTTACGGTTACAGGTGCCGATGAAGTAGTCTTTCTGGTAACGGCAGATACAGATTATAAAATGAATTTCAATCCTGATTTTTCAAATCCAAAGACTTATGTAGGTGTCAATCCATTAAAAACTACACGCGAATGGATGGATGTATCTGCTTTAATGGGGTATGATAAATTATATGAAGCACATGAAGATGATTATACTTCATTATTCAATCGCGTAAAATTAACTTTAAATGGGGAAAAGTCTTTTGTGAATATTCCTACTCCTCAACGTTTAAAAAATTACCGTGCAGGGAAAGAGGATTTTTATCTTGAGGAATTATATTATCAGTTTGGCCGATATTTGTTGATTTCAAGTTCTCGTCCAGGCAATCTTCCGGCAAATTTGCAGGGTATATGGCATAATAATGTAGACGGACCATGGCGTGTGGATTATCATAACAACATTAATATCCAGATGAACTACTGGCCTGCATGCTCAAGTAATTTAAGTGAATGTGTACTTCCGCTGGTAGATTTTATCAAGATGCTGGTAAAGCCAGGTGCGGTGACTGCAAAGAATTACTTTGGTGCGCGTGGGTGGACTGCTTCTATTTCGAGTAATATTTTCGGCTTTACTTCTCCGTTGATAAGTCATGAAATGGCGTGGAACTTCAATCCGATGGCAGGGCCGTGGTTGGCTACTCATGTTTGGGATTATTATGATTTTACACGGGATAAGTTTTTTTTAGAAACTACCGGATATGAACTTATCAAGAGCAGTGCTGATTTTGCTTCAGATTTCTTGTGGAAGAAACCGGACGGAACGTATACAGCGGCTCCTTCCACTTCGCCTGAACATGGTCCGATTGATCAGGGGGCTACTTTCGTTCATGCTGTGGTTCGTGAAATCTTACAGAATGCCATCGATGCAAGTAAGGAGTTAGGCATTGATACGAAAGAACGTAAGCAGTGGCAGTATATATTGAAGCACCTGGCTCCTTATGAAATAGGTCGCTATGGTCAGCTCATGGAATGGTCTAAAGATATAGATGATCCGAAGGACGAGCATCGACATGTAAACCATTTGTTTGGCCTGTATCCAGGGCATACTTTATCACCTGTCACTACTCCAGAATTGGCTGAAGCTTCTAAGGTAGTGCTGAAACATCGTGGCGATGGAGCGACGGGATGGAGTATGGGATGGAAACTGAATCTGTGGGCACGTCTACATGACGGAAACCATGCTTATACATTGTTTAGTAATTTATTGAAACATGGTACATTGGATAACTTGTGGGATACACACCCTCCCTTCCAAATAGATGGGAACTTAGGCGGTATCGCCGGAATTGCTGAAATGTTGCTGCAGAGTCACATGGGATTCATTCATTTGCTTCCTGCTCTTCCTGATGCTTGGGAAAACGGACAATTGAAAGGACTCTGTGCCAAAGGTAATTTTGAATTGTCGTTCAGCTGGGATGAGGGTGAACTTCTGTCGGTTAAGATCCTGTCCAAATCAGGTGGAAAGTGTTCATTGAGATATAGGAATAAAACATTGGAGTTCTCCACTTGTAAAGGACATTCTTATGAAGTGGTATTTAAGGAAGGGGAATTAGTTCTGGTATGATGAAGCTTTTGATAAGGACTGGTTGCATGTGAATGTGGCCAGAACATTTTATTTATTGTAGTGGTAGATTCTGTTAAGAAGAATTTATTAAGTAGAATGGGTATGTATGAATATAAAACGAGATAATTGAAAGGCAACATATATTGATACATATTTTAAAGTATGGTAGTAAAACATTGTTTATTGACCATGTTTTTTATTTGGTTGTGCAAGTGAATAAAAGAACAGAAAGAAAGATATAAATTTTTTATCAGTCAGAATTTTGATGTTCGGATTTTTATTTATGAAATTGTTGAATAGTTTAACTTTTTATATTAGTATGAAATTAAATAAATTATTGGGATGTTTTCTTGCTTCTTATATGCTTTTAGGAACAAGTCTTGATGCAAACTCTGTATTGCCTACTGATTATATAAATGAGTCAGACAAGGATTTCTCGAAAAGAATGGAATGGTTTGTTGATGCTAAGTTCGGAATGTTTATTCATTTTGGACTTTATAGTAGTTTGGGTGGTATTTATAAAGGTAAAAGTGTAGATGGTTATGCTGAATGGATACAGTCAACGGCAGACATATCTTCTTCAGAGTATTCAGAATTAATTAAAACATGGAATCCTTATGATTTTAACGCTGATAAGATAGTAAAACTGGCTAAAGATGCGGGAATGAAGTATCTTGTTATAACAACAAAGCATCATGAAGGGTTTTGTTTGTGGAATTCCAAATATACAGATTTTGATATAGCATCTACTCTTATGAAAGATAGAGATATTGTTAGAGAATTGGCAGATGCTTGTAAAAAGTATAATATTCGTTTTGGAACATATTATAGTATAATAGACTGGCATCATAGTTCGCAAGAAAGGAATAGTGAAGGAAAGGATTCTTGGGGATGGTGGGCACAAGTTGCCATGAAAAACGGAAAGAAGTCTGAATATATACAATATATGAAAAATCAGATTAAAGAACTGATAACAGAATACGAAACTGATATATTGTGGTTTGATGCTGATTGGGTAGACTGGTGGACAATGGAGGATGGGAAAGACCTTTACCAGTATATACGTTCTTTGAAGCCTTCTGTTATAATAAACAATAGGGTTGCAAAAAGAAAAGAGTTTAAAAAGGATTTTGGCACTCCTGAACAGGAGCATCCAAGTGATTCTCTGGATCATTATTGGGAAGCATGTTACACTATGAATGAATCTTGGGGGTATAAATCGGAAGATAACAAATGGAAAAGTGCTGATGATATTTTAATGAAATTAAATGAAATAAACTCTAATGGGGGAAATCTTCTTTTAAATATCGGACCGGATGGAAAAGGATGTGTCCCTGATGAATCTATTGATATATTGAGAGAGTTGGGAGAAAAAACAAAGAAATGATTTTTTTCAACTTTAAGTCATTTATTATAGTTGAATCTATTACTCATCAAAGTAATTGCATAAGCTTGATTGATAAATAAAGAATATCATTTGTCTGCTGATTGGACTAGGGAAGTTGAATGACAGGCTTTTCATAGACACAGTCCAAAATTTTGTGTAAACGGGAACAGGATTCAGTTGTAAGTTCTTCTTATATCTGGATTCTGTTTTCAAAATAAGCATAAATTGATTCATTACTCAAGTTTCTGATTTAGATTTATGTTGTTTTTGCATAATTCCTCAACGCCACAAGTCTCTCTTCTTTTTCTAAAACTTGTCGTAGGATATGTTCAGAATCAGCTTCTAGAACTTCAGCGATTACAACTACAACTTCTAGTATTATATTCCAGATTTTCTCAATTACTGTAATTTCTTTCACTCCGGCATAGACATCTCTGAACAGACCTCCTATGGTTTCGTAATCAAGTGATCTTTTTATCATTGCTAAAAGATTGTACCGTATTATCACCAAGGAAACATGATAGGTTTCCCACGGAATATTTAAACTGCACTGTTTTTATGATGAAGTATGCTGATACATTATCTAATAGTTTAGATATAAAATTTAAATTCATCTTTTGTAAAACCATAATTAATCTTATATGAATAAAGGTTCTATATCTTTTGTGTTGTTTTCAGGCTTAGTCTTGTCATCCTGTGGAGGAAGCAAAAAACAAGAAAATAAAAAGCCTAATGTTTTGTTTATATGTGTAGATGATTTGCGTAGAGAATTGGGGTGTTATGGTTCGGAAGTAAAGACACCCAATATAGACCGTCTGGCATCAGAGGGTTCCTTGTTTTTCAATCATTATGTTCAGGTTCCTACGAGTGGGGCTTCACGTGCAAGTATGCTGACTGGGCATTTGCCGCACAAGGCTTCCGATCTTTCGAATGAGGCTGCAAGATTGAATATTTCAAATAAACAAGAAAGTGACATACCCGAGACAATGTTCCATCATTTGCGTCGTAATGGATATTACACTGTTGGTATTGGCAAAATAAGCCATAGTGCCGACGGTTATTTATATTCGTATGAAGAGCAGAAGAGTGATAAACTTGAGTTGCCTTATAGTTGGGATGAAATGCTTTTCAATGCAGGGAAATGGGGTACGGGATGGAATGCATTTTTTGGATATTCGGATGGATCGAACAGGCATAGTATGAAAAAGCAGGTACGTCCATACGAATGTGCTTCGATAGATGACGAAGGTTTGCCCGACGGGCTTACTGCCCAGCTTGCGGTAAACAAGTTGAAGGAACTGGCTGGAAAGGAAAAGCCGTTTTGTATGGCTGTAGGTTTCTTTAAGCCACATTTGCCGTTTACTTCTCCAAAGAAGTATTGGGACTTGTATGATGAAAATTCTATTTCGTTATCTCCTGTAGTAGATATTCCGGATGGCTTCAGAAAAGAGACTTTACATGAAAGCGGAGAGTTTAATTTTTATTTGCTCGGTGATGAAAAAGCTTCTTTGAAGACAAGGGTTTCGGATGATTATGCCCGTAAGTTGCGTCATGCTTATTATGCTTGTGTAAGCTACACCGATGCTCAAATAGGTAAGGTGCTACAGGCTTTGGAGGAAAGTGGAGAAGCGGATAATACAATAGTTGTTCTTTGGGGTGACCATGGATGGCATCTTGGAGATTATAGAGTTTGGGGCAAACACACTATTTATGAAACTGCATTGTCAAGTAGCTTGATAATAAAATCTCCTGGTATGAAGGCCGGCATTAAAAATCATCGTATTGTTGGTTCTGTTGATATTTATCCTACCTTGATGGAACTTTGTGGCGTTAAATCTCCTGAAGGACTTGATGGACAAAGTTTTGCATCGTTGCTTGATAATCCTGAGCAGGAAGGATGGAAGGATTGTGCATATAGCTATTTCAATCAGGGAATTTCTGTAAGAACTCCTGATTGCCGATTGAGTTATTATCAGAAGAAAAAGTCAAAATGGGCAGAACTTTATTATTATGATAATGACAGAATGGAGCTGAATAATGTGGCAGAACAGATGCCGGATGTTGTAGACAGCCTGTTGAAAGGACATCAGATTTTATTGAATAAAATAGAGTAGTTTTTAGTTCGTTATTAGGGTAGTTATTTTTTCAATACTACTCTAATAACGAACCAAATATGATATAATACAGTAGATATATATCCATAATGCTTACACATTATGTCGAATCTTTCTTTAAGTGAGGCTTTATGGTTTTTAGTAGTCATACCCTCGTTCAGGTAATCTATGATGGTGAGGTGTGTATTATGAAGATTTCTGCTTTTCTTCATTATTCTTATGCACCAGTCATAGTCGGCAGAGAATCTGTAGTTCAAATCATAAAGTTCAGATTTAGCCAATCTTGTGTTTGCAAAAAAAGCCTGATGACACACCAGCATTCCATGTCTGAAGCTTTTCCATGTCAGCCTTTCGGGTGTCTGAAGTCGTCGCATACGGATGAAGTGTCCTTCATCGTTTACAATTGCCGTTTCTCCGTATATCACATCTGGCAGTCTTGACTCTTTTCTTATAGTGTGTACTATATTCAGCAGTGTATCGTCTTCGTGAAGTTCGTCTCCCGCATTGAGGAAGCACAGATAATTACCTGTAGCCATTTTTATACCTTTGTTCATGGCATCATAAAGTCCTTTGTCCGGTTCACTTACTATATGCGATATATGTTCGGAGTATTTGTCTGCAATCTCCATTGTATCATCTTTTGAGTCACCGTCAATGATAATATATTCAACGTTTTTATATGACTGTGTGATGACACTCTGTATAGTATCTTCTATGGTTTTTTCAGCATTGTAAGTTACGGTTATTATACTGAACTTTGGATGTAGGTGTGATATATTAGTCATGGCTTTTGGTGATATTGTTGTAAATCTTTATATACTGATGTGCTACAATATTCTCTGAGTATGTACTTATAGCCTTGCGGTGTGCTTCTTCACTTAAAGTTTCATAGTCTTCTTCTGTAAGAGCCCATATAATGCCGTTTGCAAAATCTTTTGAAGACTTGTACTCGGCTACATAACCATTGTGCAGATGGTCTATCATCTGTGGTATGCCGCCTGTTTTGAATCCTACACACGGTATTCCGCAAGCCATAGCTTCCACTATGGTGTTTGGCAGGTTGTCTTGCAGTGATGGTGTTACATAAAGGTCTACTGCATTATATATATTTACAATGTCTTTCTCATTGCTTACATAGTTCATATTATAAAAAGAGAAAGGGAAAATAGATGAATATTCTTCTGATTTTCCACCCAATACGACGACTCCTAATTCCTTGCTTAGTTCTGGATAATCTCTTGTTATTATATTACAAGCTTCTATAAGATAGTCTATTCCTTTTCTTTTATCGGTTATTTTCATTGAGCCGAAAAGCAACAGTTTCTTGTCTGTAGGAAGATTCAGTTTTTTGCGTGTCTGTACCTTGTCGTAAGGTCTGAACAGATTTGTATTTATGGCATTGGGTATACTGAATATGTTTTTGTCTCCTATCAGTTTGCTGTCCTTGGCCATTTCTGTAATCCAGTTGCTGCAACCTACAAATGTGATATTTGCTTTAGCAAAAAGTTTTTCCTTTTTCCTGAATGTGGTATAGGAGAGGTCTTTCTTATGTGGACGTACCAATGACGGGCAATTATGACATGATGTTTTATAATTGCTGCAATCGTTGGCATAGTGGCAGATACCTGTATAAGGCCACATGTCATGGAGTGTCCATACGATAGGTTTCCCCGATTCTATGATTTTCTTGATGTCGTTCAGCGACAACATTCCCTGGTTTATCCAATGCAGGTGTATGATATCGGCCTGTGTAAACTCCGGCAAGGAGGTGATGTCTGTACCTGTGTTTGCGATGTCAACACTGAAGAGTCTTTTTCTTGTAAAACCATTTGCAGCCCATATTGTTATTCTTTCCCATGCAAAATGCCATATGTGTTTCCATGACTTGTTGAGAGCCACGGTTGTGATTTGTTCTGTCTGTTTGTCGCGTACAAGGATTTTGGCTTTTATATCATTGTTTCTTAATGCTTCTGCAAGTCTGCTTGCTGCAATTGCTGCCCCTCCTATACGTTCTGCTGTATTTATTAATAAGATTCTCATTATATGGAATTTTTTACAAAGATAATGCTTACAGTTTTATTCTTGGTTTTATTTGATGTTATAATTTGACTGTAATTTATGTTTTGTTATGCTGTCGTGATTAGGCTTATTTGCCGAAATCTCCTTTTAATGTTCTTTTTATTCTTCGTATAGCTTTGGCAATAAATGAATTGGTGTGAGAATAATAGTTTACGTATGCATGCCGTGCCTGTAGGTTTTCTGTTATTGGAGTTATTTTTTTCACTTCTATCATTTCCATGTACAGGTCTGAAGAATATAGTCCGCCACCACCGCAGTTTGTGCCGGTTCCGTCAAATCCGTTGTTCTTTACCAGAGATTTCCCTACGTTAAGCGATAGCATGTCGGCAAGGAAAAGGCTTGCATTCCATCTTATGGCCCATGAGTTGTTTTTTCCTTCTATTTGTCTGCGTAGCATACGTGTGTAGCCGTATTTGCCATTGAAATCGAACTTATATGTCAGATTTCTTTTTTGCAGTTCTTTCAGCAGTTCTTTCCCATCAGGGTTGAAGTGTTTCCATGCTCTGTCCCATGTCGCCCATCCCCAGCTTCCAGTCCATTTTATGAGGAATGTATCGGGCAGTGAAGGGTCTTTTGTAAAGTCGCATGCCTGTATGTGTCCTACTTTATCCTCGTCTTTATATACTTCAAGAGCATCGTTCATGAATTGCAGAAAGTAGGGTGATACAATCAGGTCGTCTTCCATAACTATTACTTTGCCGAATTTGTTTACCTGTGCAGTTACGCCGTCAATGATACTTCTTGCCAGTCCCCAGTTGTTTTCTCTTTCTATTATTTCTATTCTCCGGAATCCTGTAATGGTATGTATATATTTTCTTACTTCTTCCACCTTTTCTTTTTCCTCTTCGTTTCTTGCTGCATCAGAATAGATGAAAAGGTCGCTGTTTGCAGATAAGGCATTTCTCTTCAGAGCCTCAACGGTTTGACGTACATGTGTAGGCCTGTTAAAAACGAATAAAAGTATTGGAGCATTCATATTTGTAGTGGAATTATGGATGTGAAAATATGGTTTCAAGATAACGCCTAGTCGCTTTAATCAAAACGATTAGGCATCTTTATTAAAGCGATTAGGCGTTTGCAGTAAAACGCTTGATGTAGCTTGTTTGTCAGTTATTGGTGGTATATGTTACTTGATGAAACATAATCTGTCGTATATCTTGTTATACCATTTATAAGTATTTGTTTTGTTTGACATTCTCTTGTGTTCAAGGCAGTTTGTCATGGATTTTATAGGTGCATCGAAGAACAGTTCTTTAAGCCTTGCTCTCTGTTTTTCCAAGAGCTTGCGGTATAGGTTGTCATCGTTTTCCAGTCTGTTTATCAATGCTACCATTTCGTCCATTGTCTTTACATCACATTCTTCTATTATCAGTTCTTTGTGTATCACTTCATTGCTGTTCATTATGGCAAGTGTACCAAGCGATATTGCTTCGGCTACAGAATTTCCTCTGATGGTTCTACCTCCCATTTTCACAAAATACTTACAGTCGTAGATGCTCTTTAGGTTTTCGTCTATACGTTGTTTGTGTAGGATTACTTCATATCCATTGTCCAACAATGGCTGGAAATGCTTTGGGACTTTTGTTACTGGCCTTTCGGTAGTGGAATTGATTTCCATAAATATGCCTTTACGTTTTGAATCCCTGCCCAGGTTCTGTTGCATTATGTTTTCAAGGGTATGCGAACTTAGAAAAGTATACGGGAAGTCTACTATACCACATTTTGTGGCTATTATACCTCTTGCCATCTGGTTCATCGTTACATCATAGCCGAAGTGTACACTTTTGGTTGCCATATTTGCTTCTCCTATCATGTAGGCAAACAATGTTTTCGGGTATTTTCTAACTATATGGTTGGGCAGTGATACATTTATGGATATTATTATGTCATAATATCCCCAGTCTATTGTATTGCAGTCTACGGCAAATTTCCCGTTGGGATACTTGCTTCCCGGAATCTTGAACTCCTGTCCTGGGATTTTGTCCAATGTTTCGGTTTTTAGCAGATACAAGTATTTTGAAATATGTGGAATCACTTTCTTGTATATCTGTGTTTCAAAAGTCTGCTCTTCTTTTACGATATAAAAATCGGCACCAAGTTCTGCCATAAGTCCTATCGGTCCTACTCTTCCCATCGACGAGAACAGGATGTTTGCAGGATTTTTCTCTGTAACTGGGCAAACGTATAAGTCTTGATATATTTCTTGTTTTAGTAATGCTATTTTCATGACACAGTCTTTTCTTTTTTTAAAATGAAAACCTTGCTTATCGCCTTTTTCAATGCTTCCAGGTATCCTCTTCCAAACTTCAGGTCAGGTTCCATGTAATTGCCTTCGGCCCATTCGTTCCATGATTTCAGAAAGACTATTCTTTCTTCTTCGTTTTTATCTTTCACATTAGTGAATGTTTCTATTGCATGCTTTTCGAATTTTTCAGGAGTGGAATTGATAAGTATATGTCCGGCTCTTCCCGAACGTGGTGAATGGTCCCAGTTGGGGATAAGTGTAGGATAACAGTCTTTCTTTTTATCTTCAGGGCCGCAAAACCATTTTGCAGCCTTCGAGTATTCTATTCTTCGTCCTTGTCCTAAGGCTATTCTTTGCAGTTTGCTGTTTATTCTTTCAAGTAAGGAATAGTCTTTTTTGAATACGTCAAACAATCTTACCATGATGGTAGCTGCAAATCCGTATTCTCTGTATATGTTCATTTCTTCAGGCTTTGATGTATGCGCTACAAAATGTATCTGAAATCCGTGCGGCTTTGCCAGTTCTTGCCATAGCTTTATGAAGTGGCCCATGTCGGGCATATTTAGAGGAGAATAAATGACGAATACAGGGTTATCGTTTACTCGTATATATCGTTTGTCTTTGAAGGCAGGAAGCACATGGTTGAAATGGTCTATATAGTCGTTGTCTCCTGGATAGAGTTGTTCCATAAGCATCTTGTTGCTTCCGTTTTTGCTGAATTGTTTGTCTTTCCAACTATGATTGGCCCATGCAAGACAGAACGGGAAGTCCGGTTCGCCGCTGCTCAATACTTCATTGAATGGTCGTTCCAGTAACTGTTGTCCGTTGCCGAACCAATAATGCCAATAGCAGAAACCTTCTATACCATATTCTTTTGCCAGTTCGGCTTGTGCTTTTCTTGTTTCAGGAACTCTCAGGTCGTAATATCCCAGTTCTGAAGGCACTTTGGGCTGATAGTGTCCTTTGAATAGCGGCTTTGCTTTTCCTACATTTGTCCACTCGGTGAATCCCTTTCCCCACCACTTGTCGTTTTCCGGTATGGGATGGAATTGTGGTAGATAAAAAGCTATTATACGTACTTTTTTATGCTCGGGTATATTTGTCATTTTGTTCTCTTTCTGTTTTTAAGTTTGTATATGAATCTTTTCAGACTATATTTTTGTATTTTCTTTATAAGAAACTTTGGTTGGCTTATTATGTATTCATACAGGCATCCTGATTCTATCATAGCTTTTAGCCATATATTCTGTTTGGCTATAAACATGCTGTTCCAAGGCTTGTCGGGGCCTGCATAGTGTATTTGTATGGGATTCTTCAATGAGTCTTTAAATATTGCAGCTGCTTCTTCCTTGCTGCAATTGAATTCGGGAGTTCCTTTATAAAATCTGTAGTTGCTGATATCTATTTTATAGTATGATGTGATTACTACATATTTTGTGGGTATATATCTCACGTGTGGCCAGCATGTCAGTATCATGCAGTCTTGTTCGGGAAGTTTAAGGCGATGATAGTTTGTGGTATAGAAACTGATCATTTCTTCCTGCTTGTTGTATTTGCGTATTTCCTTTAGGTTAAGGAGAAGAAATCCTGCTCCGATTTCATGCTCAAGAATGTCCTGCTCTTCTTCTGAAAAGTCTTTCTTGTATATATGCATGCGTCCGTCGTTGTTTATAGGGCCTACTCCTGCATAGAAGAAACTTTCGTCGGGATAGACGAAATAAGCATCCGAGACATCGCCTGTAAAGACAACATCTACATCGCTGCACAATATTCTGTCATATTGTGGAAATATTTCTGCTGCTATAAGTTTGTAGAATATTTCTTTAGAGAAATGTGATTTCTTTTGCAGATTCTCTATATTCTTTTCATAATGGTCTACGTTTATAAATGTAATGCCTGCATTGAACGGCTTTATTACTTTACTGATTTCCTTGCAGTCTTTTTCTGTCAGACTGGTGTGTAGGATATATAGTTCATATCTGTATTTTTCAGACGAGTTGTCCAGCAAAGAATAAATTGATACTTTGGCTGCCAAAGTATAGTTCCTATCGAAAGTGAAGAATATAGGTATCGTTGTCATTTACTTTTCCTTTATGATATATTGTCCGTAATCTCTAATAAAAAACAATGGGATAAATAATGCTCTGATGTATCGGGTAAATCCTTTACAGTCTGTTGCAAGTTCATTCTTATGCTTTAAGCAAAGGTAGCATATACATACAATATTAGCAATACTTATCTTGCTCATTTTATTGATTATACGTTCTGTATCCTTATTGTCGGAGTGTATGCCGGCAAGTATATTGAAGTATTTTCGTGTTGTATCTATATTATTTTTTCTGAACAGTGCTGCCAGTGCTCTTTTATATCCATCTATTTTGCTTTCTTTGACGGATCTTGCAGAGTATGTGGCTGCTTCGTTGTGGCGTCTCCATTTCACCAAAGCCTTGTCTGTGTATTTCACTTTGCCTATTAATGAACTTATTGTATTTATAAAGTAATCGTATGAAATATTCAAGTTCGAGTATGGCCTTATAGTTTCTATAATGTCTTTTCTGAACATTATTTGATGCCCATAGCTGCGTGGAGATAATATATTGCTCAATTCTGACGGATATTCAGGAATATTCCTTTTGTGTAACAGACCGTTGGTTTCTTTTCCGTCGAATATTGATGAGTTGTGGAAAATCAGTACAGCATCACCTACTTCGTTAACGAGTGTCTCCAGCTTTATGTCTTCCCAAATATCATCTTGATCGCAACAGGCTATATAGTCACCGTCTGCTCTGAGTATTGCACTTAGGAAATTTCTGTTGAACCCTTTATTTTGCTGGTTTATATAAAGTCTTATATTGATGTCTTGATGTGTAGACTGGAAATCTTTTATTATTTCTACAGTATTGTCTGTCGACTTGTCGTCTTGTATTATAATTTCGTGAATACTGTATGTTTGTCTTGCTAATGAATCCAATTGTTCTCCGATATATTTGCAGCCGTTGTAAGTACACATCACCACTGATACTTTTTTCATTTCTTCTTCTTTACTAGATAGTTGTAACTTTCTTTTATTATAACAGAGCCTGATAGCCATACAACTGTAATGTATATACCGGCTGCCATCAGTATTTTTGATATGAATGACAGGTATATGTTGCTGATGAATGTGCCTGTGATATAGCCTGTTATCAGCATTGTTGCACTTGATGCGACAAAGTATGGCAGAATGTCTTTTAATGCTTCTGTAAGGCTTAATCCAATCTCTTTCCATACAAAATACTGCCATACAAACATCCACATGATGTTTATTCCTACGTATAGTTTTATCATTATAGGTATGCCGTATGGATAACTGAGTATCATTATCAAAATCTGTGTCAGACCTAAAGATATAGTGTTCCACATGAAAATCTTTGATTTCCCTTTACTTATTATAAGGTTAGAGTAGAGGAATGTAATGCTTGAAAATGCTCCTCCTATACATAGGATTTGTAATATATCGGCACTGTCCGACCATTTGGATGTAATGGTTATTGTTATCAGTTCGTGTGCGGTGAGCGACAAGCCGAACATCAGAGGGAATGAAATGAAGGATGTAAACTTGAGCATCTTTCTGAACACTCTTTTTTGTCTCTCTTTGTCATCTGATATTTTTGACAATACCGGTTGGGCTACTCCGTTTATGGTTCCTGTTATTATGGAATAGCTCATATAGTTCCATTTGTTGGCCTGGTTGAAGTCGCCTACTTCCTGGCTTGAGTAGAATTTTCCAAGTATTACGGAAAGTATGTTATAGTTGATATGTCCGAAGATATTGGTAATAAGGAGTCGGCTGCTGAAAGAGAACATGTTTTTCAGAGGACTGAAATCTATATTGAAAGTAGGTCGCCAAGGTGAGAAGTACCATAACATGCATGTGGTTGAAGAAACATAAATTATATTTTGTGTGGCGATACCCCAATATGCATATCCGTTGACTGCCATAAAAATGCCAACACACCCGGATGTAAACAGGCTTACGGTAGATATTATGGCGCGTTGCTTTACCATAATATTCTTGTAGATGTATGCACTTTGTGCTGTGCCCATGCTTGATATCAGTATCCCAAGGAATGAGAATCTTGACAGAGCCTCAAGTTCAGGATTGTTGTAGAATCCGGCTATCAATGGCGAGCATAATGAAAGGATGAGATATAGAGATAATCCCATGAGTGAGCTGAACCAGAAAACGGCATTGTAGTCTTTGTCTTGAATATCCTTTTTGTTTGTCAGTGCTGCTGTAAATCCACTTTCCTGTATAGATGAGGCTATAAGCGAAAAGATGCTCAGCATCCCTATCATACCATAGTCTGTGCGGGAAAGTATCCTTGACAGAAATATTCCGAATACCAGATTTAGCAATTGTTGCAGAGTATTGTTCAATCCTCCCCATAAAAGACCTTTTGCTGTTTTTTCCTTTAATGAATTGTTGGACACGTGTTCAGACTTTTAATAAAAAGGCGGAATAAAAACTACTCCGCCTTTTTGTTGTTTTATTGTTATTATGTGTATATGTTTATTTTACTTCACTTCCTGGCTTTACTTCTTTTAGTAGAGAAGTAACGGCAAGAGAGCCATCAAAGTTTTCGGCACTCAGAATCATACCTTCACTTACGAGACCGTTCTTGAACTGGCGTGGAGCAAGGTTTGCAATGAACAATACCTGTTTTCCTACAAGTTCTTCTGGTTTGTAATGCTGTGCTATACCGCTTACTATGGTACGGTTTTCAAGTCCGTCGGCAATCTTGAATTTCAGCAGTTTCTTCATTTTAGGAACCACTTCACATTCAAGCACTGTTCCGACGCGTATGTCAAGCTTTTCGAAATCTTCGAATGATATAACAGGCTTTATAGGGTTAGCCTTGTAGTTGGCTGCTTCGTTAGCCTTTTTTGTATCAAGAAGTTTCTGAACTTGTGCTTCAATTACGCTATCTTCTATCTTTTCGAAAAGAAGTTCGGCTTTGCCAAGCTTGTGTCCTGGCTGCAACATGTCTGTACGTCCAAGATTTTCCCATTCGAACGAATCCATATTCAGCATATTGCGAAGTTTTGCAGAACTGAATGGCAAGAATGGCTCGAATGCTATCGCAAGATTTGCAACAAGCTGAAGTGCTATATTCAGAATTGTAGCAACACGTCCCATGTCTGTTTTGGCAAGTTTCCAAGGTTCGGTGTCGGCAAGATATTTGTTTCCAATGCGTGCAAGGTTCATAGCCTCTTTCTGTGCATCACGGAATTTGAATATGTCAAGCAATTTTTCTACTTCAGCTTTAACGTCTGCAAATTCCTTTAATGTTTCGTGGTCGTATTCTGTAAGTTCTCCGGCAGCAGGAACCTTTCCGTCAAAATATTTTCCTGTAAGAACAAGGGCACGGTTTACGAAGTTTCCATATACAGCAACAAGTTCGTTGTTGTTGCGAGCCTGGAAGTCTTTCCATGTAAAGTCATTGTCTTTTGTTTCAGGAGCATTGGCAGTAAGAACATAACGAAGAACATCCTGTTTTCCTGGAAAATCCTTAAGATATTCGTGCAACCATACAGCCCAGTTACGTGAGGTAGAGATTTTGTCACCTTCCAGATTCAAGAATTCATTTGAAGGGACATTGTCGGGAAGTATATAGCTGCCTTCGGCTTTTAGCATAGCAGGGAATACTATGCAATGGAAAACGATGTTGTCTTTTCCGATGAAATGAACTAGACGTGTCTCAGGGTCTTTCCACCATTTTTCCCATGAGTCAGGAAGAAGCTCTTTTGTATTCGAGATGTATCCTATAGGAGCATCAAACCATACATAGAGTACTTTTCCGTCTGCACCTTCTACCGGAACAGGTATACCCCAGTCAAGGTCACGGCTTACCGCACGAGGCTGAAGTCCCATATCGAGCCAGCTTTTACACTGACCATATACATTAGGGCGCCATTCCTTATGTCCTTCCAGAATCCATTGGCGTAGCCATCCTTCGTGTTTGTCAAGTGGGAGATACCAATGCTTTGTTTCTTTCATGACAGGCTTGCTGCCGCTGATGGCACTTTTAGGATTGATAAGTTCTGTTGGAGAAAGGGTACTTCCGCATTTTTCACATTGGTCGCCATATGCACCTTCTGCATGACAGCGAGGACATTCGCCTGTTATATATCTGTCGGCAAGGAAAGTTTTTGCTTCTTCATCATAATATTGTTCTGAAGTCTTTTCGATAAACTCACCTTTGTCGTAAAGCTTACGGAAAAAATCGGATGCTGTCTGATGATGTGTTTCTGATGAAGTACGGCCATAACAGTCGAATGATATTCCGAATTCCTTGAAAGAATCGCGTATAAGAGTGTGATAACGGTCTACTACATCTTGAGGAGTGATACCTTCTTTTTTTGCTCGGATAGTGATAGGTACACCGTGTTCGTCCGAACCTCCAATAAAAAGTACCTCTTCTTTTTTCAGACGTAGGTAACGTACGTAGATATCGGCGGGAACATAAACTCCAGCCAAGTGACCGATGTGTACAGGTCCGTTGGCATATGGAAGAGCCGATGTTACGGTTGTTCTTTTGAAATTCTTTTCCATATTGTAATGTTATATAATGATATATTCTCTAATGGGTACAAAGATACACAAAGTAGGACGTTGAGACAAATGAAATAAAAGGTTTTAATTTCTTGTGCTTATGTAATATTGTCATTAAATTTGTTTTTGATATTTAATAGAGTCAATTGTTGGAACAAAACAACTTGTAAATATTATATTTTGTATGAAATTAAAATTATTTTATTTATCAGCATTGTCATTACTGTATGTTTCTTGTAAAACTTATGATGGTAAATCATTCGAAGCAAAAAGACATGAAATATTGCCCGAAGAGATTTTGTCTTTGGATAATGACACTTTAATACTGGAGAAAAACGATTCGTATAGTATGGAAGAAAAACGGAAAAATTTGATAGGTGGAAGTGATGCTGCAATGGGGTATACTTATTCAAGATTGTTGGATAAGAAAATAAGAATTTTCGAAGCAGGTGTACGTGTGCTTTCAACTACAAATCCTAATGCTACTTCTGCCGGATATGTGGTCTTTGCAGATGATTCTTCAAAAGTTGAACTGTTTCTGCTAGAGCATGAACAAACTACCATTCTAAACAAAGCAGCCAATGATGATGGCACTGTAGTATGGAGAATGGAAGGTAGTGACCTTATGCTTGAAAAAAGTAAAGATAAATGGTCTGTCACCAAAGATGATAAATTGATTTATTCTTCCAAATAGTGAACTACCGCTAAACTAAAGATTTAGCGGCTTCGGAGATACTAATACCTCCT
>JAHHQV010000014.1 GCA_020026175.1 Phocaeicola sp.
GGTCGCTTATATCTACCGGAGAGTTACGCAAGGAACAAATGTATGATTTGGATTTGTTCGGAGGAGATAGTAGACACTGTAAAGGCACATTGCAGGCATTTCTATATCCGCGCAAACAGGTGTTCGGCTTTTTATGACGACATGTTCATTCTCAGAGGATGGAGGACTGAGGAAATCAACGGAATTGAATATGAACTGAACTCCATGACCATAGAAAAGTGGGAAGGTAAAGCGTACAGGCTTGTCGTTCAAAGACAAAGAAGAACAGACAACGTACAGGAAATATGGGAGGGAGAATACATTTACCGATGTATTCTGACCAATGATTTTGATTCAGATGTAAGGGAAATCGTGGAATTTTATAACCTGCGTGGTGGGAAGGAAAGAATCTTTGACGACATGAACAACGGATTCGGCTGGAAACGACTGCCAAAGTCATTCATGGCAGAAAACACGGTCTATCTGCTGATGACTGCGCTTATAAGAAACTTCTACAAGACGATTATCAAAAGAATGAACGTAAAGGAATTCGGACTATCTACAACGAGTCGTATCAGGACTTTCGTCTTCAAATTCATTTCCGTCCCGGCCAAATGGATTAAAACATCCAGAGAGTACAGACTGAACATCTATACCGTTAACCCGGCTTATGCAAAAGTCTTCAATGCTAGTGACTGATTCCTTTCTTTTATGGGTTGTATAGCGTATTATCTCAAGTCGCTTTGTGGGGTAAGGGGAAGATATGCTTAAAAAAGATCAAACAGACTCTCATGTTATATATGGAACATTGAGATTCGGGATTTTTACAAAATATCCATTTTATAACACGAGAGTCGAGATAATTTGCGGAAATTAGGATTACTTGTAAAAATCTGGCATATCCTAAAACAACAGTTCCTTCGCATTTTCATAAACCGCCAATATTGTGTTTGATTTGTTACTTCATAATTTTATTCAAAGAATAACATTATGTATTACAATGAATTAGCCTATCACACAAAAAAAGTCCACCACTGACTGCTAAAGCGTATTCACCTGTTGTTTTGTTATCTCCTACCGTCACTGTCAGTTGTTCACTAGGCATATATATGATGCTTACTAAAACCGTAAATGAAATATTCAATCGTTATCGGACAGCAAAAATACTTATACAAAAACAGGTCGTAACCTAAATACATTCTCATCTACTTCCATTTGGTATAACCTAATTTGAGGATTTAACTCTTTCCTAACATATCGAATAATTTCTCTTTTTCCTCTAGCTCTATATTTACACCCAAATATATTGATTCAAAACAATCATTTCCAAGAGGCATATAGTGTCGTACCTCACGCCTGTTCCAAACTTTATTAGGATATTTTTTATTATTGCTGTCCGGTAATTTTCTTTTGAATGATAAAAATTAAGGCTGGCCTCCAAGATTGGAAGTCAGCTTTTTTGCTACCTTTGAATTTCCACAAACAAATGTTAGCAATGAGTAAAAGTACATATTTTACCGGACAGCAATACTTTTTTCATAAGCAACGTTACATTTTCTTTAATTGCAAATTGCATTTTCACAATTCAAGGTTATATCCGTCCGGATGTAAGCTACATTTATAAAAACATAATCTATACTTGAATAAAACGACGGAGAGTTTTATTCTTACAAACTACATATAAACAACATGTAATAAAAAAAGGAACCATGCTTACATGCACAGTTCCTTTTTTTTGTATTATATCCAGAGTGTCAATTATCCGATATTCTTAACCTTGATGAGATATTCAGCAATCTGAACCGCATTCAGTGCAGCACCCTTCTTAATCTGATCTCCCACAATCCAGAAAGTAAGACCGTTTTCTTCAGAAAGATCCTTACGGATACGACCTACATATACAGGGTCTTTTCCAGAAAGGAACAATGGCATTGGGTATTCCTTATCGGCAGGATTGTCCATAAGTACAAGTCCGTCTCCATTTGCAAACGCTTCGCGAGCCTCTTCTACAGAAACAGGGCGTTCGGTTTCAACCCAAATACTTTCAGAATGAGAGCGAAGAGCCGGAACACGCACACAAGTTGCACTTACCTTGATGTCGGAATGCATAATCTTGCGAGTTTCGTTAAACATCTTCATTTCTTCCTTAGTGTATCCGTTGTCTGTAAACACGTCAATCTGAGGAATCAAGTTGAATGCCAGCTGATAAGCAAACTTATCTACCGTTACAGGCTCGCCTGCCAGCACCTGACGATATTGTTCGTAAAGTTCGTCCATTGCAGCAGCACCAGCACCACTTGCCGCCTGATATGTAGACACATGCACCTTCTTGATGTGAGTAAGGTTCTCGATAGCCTTTAGGGCCACCACCATCTGTATTGTAGTACAGTTAGGGTTGGCGATGATTCCACGAGGACGTTCCAACGAGTCTTCAGGGTTTACTTCAGGAACAACCAAAGGAACATCATTGTCCATACGGAAAGCACTGGAATTGTCTATCATCACAGCACCATACTTTGTAATAGTATCAGCAAACTCCTTCGAAGTACCGGCACCGGCTGATGTAAATGCAACATCAACATCTTTAAAGTCATCGTTGTGCTGAAGAAGTTTCACTTCTATTTCTTTGCCTCTGAATGTGTATTTACGACCTGCACTGCGTGAAGATCCAAACAACACCAATTCATCTAACGGGAAATTTCTCTCCTCAAGTACACGCAGAAACTCCTGTCCCACTGCACCACTTGCACCAACAATTGCTACTTTCATTTTTCTAATTATATATTTTAGTTTGTGATTATTTTTTACTTTATCTGCAAAATTAGAATAAAATGAAATAACTATCAGAAAAATCGGTGATTTTTTTATATTTTTGTCTTTAATTTGAACACACAATATTATTATATGAAAGAATTGATTGATTTAACATCTATCGGAATAACCCTTCCTATAACAGATCCTACGTGGATTTTCTTTTTGGTATTGGTCATTATACTGTTTGCCCCCATATTGATGGGAAAGCTGCGTATACCACATATCATAGGTATGATTCTTGCCGGGGTAATAATAGGCGAATACGGATTCAACATACTTGAGAGAGACAGCAGCTTCGAACTGTTCGGCAAGGTAGGGCTTCTGTATATCATGTTTTTGGGAGGTCTGGAAATGGATATGGACGACTTCAAGAAGAACAAGACCAAGGGGCTTGTTTTCGGATTCTGGACATTCGTAATACCTATGGCATTGGGTATATTGAGCAGTATGTGGCTGTTGGGATACTCTTTTGTAACATCTACACTGCTGGCCAGTATGTATGCCAGCCATACACTCATAGCCTACCCTATAATAAGCAGATACGGACTGGCAAGAACAAGAAGTGTAAGCATCACTATAGGAGGTACGGCTGTTACGGTGGTACTTGCCTTGGCAGTATTGGCAGTCATAGGAGGAATGTATAAAGAACAGGTATCGGGCAGCATGTACTGGATTCTTCTGGCTGCAAAGGTGATGATTCTGTGTGCACTTATCATAATACTTATGCCGCGCTTGTGCAGATGGTTCTTCAGAAAATACGACGACAGCGTGATGCAGTTCATATTCGTACTTTCGATGGTGTTCCTCGGAGCCGGACTGATGGAGATGGTGGGAATGGAAGGTATACTTGGAGCTTTCCTTGCCGGACTGGTGATAAACAGGTTCGTTCCGCACATATCACCTCTTATGAACAGACTGGAGTTTGTGGGCAATGCACTGTTCATTCCTTATTTCCTTATCGGTGTGGGTATGATTATCGATATCAGATGCCTGTTCAGAGAAGGAGAAGCCCTGAAAGTGGCTGTAGTGATGATAGTCATAGCAACCATAAGCAAATGGCTTGCAGCCGTAATAACACAGAAATCTTTCAAATTGAAGAAAAGTGAATGTAATCTGATTTTCGGGCTTAGCAATGCACAGGCTGCCGCTACTCTTGCAGCAGTCCTTATCGGACATGAGATTATTCTTCCTGGAGGGGAAAGGCTGCTGAACGACGATGTACTGAACGGAACAGTGGTAATGATATTGTTTACGTGCATAATAAGTTCGATGGTGACAGAACGTGCCGCCAAACAGATAGTGGCCGAGGAACATGATGGCAACAGTACCGACGACAAGCAGAAGAAGGAAAAAGAGAATATCATGATTTCAATAGCCAACCCCGAGACCATAGAAGGGCTTGTAAGTATGGCACTAATGATAAAACACCCTAAAGAGAAAAAAGAACTCGTGGCTCTAAGTGTAATAAACGACAGCAATACATCCGAAGCCAAGGAAATGATGTCAAAGAGAAATCTGGAAAAGACATCTATGATTGCCGCTTCTGCCGATACAACGACAAAGACTGTACTTAGATATGACATGAATATCGCACAGGGAATTATTCATACGGCACGCGAATATGAAATAACTGACCTGATAATAGGTCTGCACCGCAAGACAAACATGCTCGACTCGTTTTTCGGAACAATGACCGAAAACCTTCTGGCAGGAACACACAGACAGATCATGATAGCCAAGTTGCTGATACCGGTAAATACACTGAGAAGAATTGTAGTGGCAGTACCTAAAGAGGCAGAGTTTGAGGCAGGATTCTCAAAATGGGTTACACACATTTGCCGCATGGGCAAGATTTTGGGATGCAGAATAACTTTCCATGCCTCAGAACAGACTATGGCTTATATGAAAAGAATCATAGAAAAGGAAGGAGCAAACACTTTTACGGTATTCTCTGTACTAGAGGATTGGGATGACCTGCTGATGCTTACAAAAGAGGTTTCATACGACCATCTGTTTGTAATAATATCGGCACGAAAAGGCTCTATCTCGTATCAGCCTTCGTTCGAGCAACTTCCGACACTTATAACAAAATATTTCTCAAACAACAGCTTGCTGATGCTCTACCCCGACCAATGGGGAGATCCTGAAGAACTGATGACATTTACAGAACCTCGCAGAGTGGCCAGCAAGAGTGCTTACGACAGTGTTATAAACGGATTGTATAAATGGTTTAAGAAAGAACAATAATGATTAGCAATAACAACAATAGCAACAATAAAGAATGGCAGCAGAGAACCGAACTTCTGCTTGGCGAAGAAAAGATGCAAAGACTGAAGAATGCTCATGTCCTGATAGTGGGTGTGGGTGGCGTGGGAGCATATGCTGCCGAAATGATTTGCCGTGCCGGAGTGGGAAATATCACTATAGTGGATGCCGATACGGTACAGCCTAGCAATATCAACCGACAGCTACCTGCCACACATTCTGCTATAGGACGCCCTAAGGCTGAAGTGCTGGCTGAAAGATTCAAGGATATTAATCCCGAACTCAATCTGAATGTGCTTCCAGTATACCTGAAGGATGAAGCTATACCACAATTGCTAGACAGCAATGATTTCGACTTCATAATAGATGCCATAGATACAATAGCCCCGAAATGCTATCTTATATACAATGCACTGCAAAGGGGAATAAAGATTGTAAGCAGCATGGGGGCAGGCGCAAAGAAAGACATCACACAGGTGAAATTTGCCGACTTGTGGGAAACATATCACTGCGGACTGAGCAAGGCTGTAAGAAAACGGTTGCAGAAGATGGGAATGAAACGAAAACTTCCGGTTGTATTCAGTACAGAGCAGGCCGACCCAAATGCAGTATTGCTGATAGACGATGAAAAGAACAAAAAGTCTACAACAGGAACTGTAAGCTATATGCCTGCAGTATTTGGATGCTATCTGGCAGAATATGTATTACGAAAGCTATAAAAACATTTATCCATGATACGATTAGAAGGTATTACAAAAAGTTTCGCACAGTTGCAGGTGCTGAAAGGTATCGACCTTAATATAGACAAAGGTGAAGTGGTAAGCATTGTAGGACCAAGCGGTGCCGGAAAAACAACTCTTTTGCAGATTATGGGAACATTGGACAGGGCAGACTCAGGAAAAATCATAATCAACGGAACTGACGTAAGCCGACTGAAGGAAAAGGAACTTTCATCATTCCGTAATAACGAAATAGGGTTTGTATTCCAGTTTCATCAGCTTTTACCAGAATTTACCGCACTTGAGAATATTACCATACCTGCACTTATCAAAGGACTGTCTGCCGGTGAAGCGAAAAAGAAGGCTCTTGAGATGCTGGATTTTCTAGGCCTGAAAGAAAGAGCCGCACACAAGCCTTCCGAATTGTCGGGAGGAGAGAAACAAAGGGTGGCTGTGGCACGTGCTCTGATAAACAATCCTTCTGTAATTCTTGCCGACGAACCATCAGGAAGCCTGGACTCAAAGAACAAGGAGGAGCTGCATAACCTGTTTTTCAAACTGAGAGATAAATTCGGACAGACTTTTATCATTGTAACACACGATGAGGGACTGGCCACTAAAACTGACCGCACAATACATATGATGGACGGAAGGATAATCTTATAAAAACAGGAAGATTGTAAAAGCCGAAATGACTACTCTTCAAAATTACATATTAAATATAAAAAATGGTCGTATCAAACTCTGTATTAAGTAATGATATGACCATTTCTTTAGTCTTTTAGGATGCTCTAATTTCAAGGAAGCATATAGATATGATGAAATCAGAATTCTATATTTGCTACCTGTGGGTTATGGTCCGACAAATATTGTATGCTGTCTTTACGTAAAGGTTCTTCTGGTATAAACACTTTATCTACATCTATCTGAGAAGTAACAAATATAAAGTCTATCATTTCACATTCTGACTTGTCTATCCTACCATAATCATGAAATGTATGGTCTGCCCCAGATCTTTCTTCAGCTATTTTGAACGCATCCTTCAATACAAAAGGGTTATGAGTAATTGTTTTATACGCTTCCGACTGATTGTTCACATTGAAGTCACCTGTAAGAACAGCCGGCTTGTCTCTCACTATCTCCTTTATCTTGTCTATTATAAGAAGTGCTCCCTTGTTTCTGGCTTCAACACCTACATGGTCAAAGTGTGTATTGACTGCCATAAACACTTTGCCTGTCTTTTTGTCTTTAAGTTTGGCCCAAGTAGCGATACGAGTACATGCTCCGTCCCAACCTATAAAACCCACACTGTCGGGATACTGCGACAACCAGAACGTATTGCTATCCAACACCTCAAACTTATCTTTCTTGAAAAACAAAGGAGCATATTCACCTTTCGTTGCGCCATCTTCACGACCTACACCAACTTCAGTATATTCTGGCAACCTTTCTTTCAGGTCCAGAAGCTGATGATGAAGCACTTCTTGCATACCTACTATGTCAATATCCTGCTTCTTTATAAAATCTGCAACACCGTCTTTTCTATACTGCCAGCTGTTCATACTGTCGGCTGGTGTATCCATCCGGATATTAAAAGTAGCCCAGTTCAAACTCAGTTTCTCCTGTTTTTCGGCACAAGAGCCAAGAGTCAATGCAGCTCCAATCAAAAAAAATCCAATCTGACTTTTCATATTCCTTTATTTAATCATTAAACTATAAATTTATACTTTTCCAAAAGGCAAGTTTCACTATAAAATCAGTTTTCTTTATAACAATAAATTCAATAAGTAAAACTCAAAAAAAATTAAACTTGACAACATACAAAACACACCAAATGAATTTATTTTTATCTTTACACAAAATTACAATATTTTATTTATGAGCCATATACAATTAGGAAAATATAATCGACTTGAAGTAGTAAAAGAAGTCGATTTCGGAGTTTACTTGGATGGTGGAGAAAATGGTGAGATTCTTCTACCCACTCGTTACGTACCAGAAGGATGTAAACCAGGAGATATTCTTAATGTCTTCATCTATCTTGATATGGAAGAAAGACTCATTGCCACTACTTTGGAGCCTTATGCACAGGTAGGAGAATTTGCTTGTCTTGAAGTTGCATGGGTAAATCAGTTTGGAGCATTTCTAAACTGGGGACTTATGAAAGATCTTTTTGTACCGTTTAGAGAGCAGAAAAAGAAAATGATAAAAGGAAATAAATACATTGTACATGTACATCTTGACGAAGAAAGCTATCGTATAGTAGCATCTGCCAAGGTCGAGAAATTCTTGTCTAAAGAAAAAGCCACATATCAAAGAGGAGAAGAAGTTGACATACTTGTATGGCAAAAGACTGACCTTGGATATAAAGTTATAGTAGACAACATGTATAGCGGTATGATTTTCAACAATGAGATATTCTGCGAAGTACAAACAGGTACAAAAATGAAAGCATACGTAAAGCAAGTAAGAGAAGACGGCAAAATAGATATACAGCTACAGCTGGGAGGAGTCCGCAAAATAGAGGATTTTTCTGATATACTTCTAGAGTATATCAAAGAAAATGGAGGAAAATCTGATATAAACGACAAGACTGATGCTGAAACAATATATCAAACGTTTGGAGTTAGCAAAAAGACTTTCAAAAAAGCTGTAGGCGATCTTTATAAAAAGCGACTCATTGTAATAGAAGAAAAATCCATACGACTTGCATAAATACATTTATTCGGATAAAAAACATTATTACTACATAATTTTAAATTAAAGCCGTATTAGAACAATAATAGACGGATGTGAAATGAAATTGTAAAATCATCAATATAGAAATATCCCATAAAAAAAGTTTCATCACCATTGCGGTATTTTATCTGCAACGAGGATGAAACTTTTTTCTATACATTGTTACAATATTCGTTTTTTTTTACAATCCATACTACAATTTAGCTGGTGAAAACGTACTACTCCAAAGTAAGAGGTATACCCTTATAAAAATCAAGAATCTTTGTACGGAATATATAATCGTATTTAGCCTGAATATTTTCAGAAACAGCCTTTATCCAATTTGTTCTTGCCTCATTATATTCAGTAGAATTGGCTTTTCCCTCCTCATACTTTACTTTGATAAGATTAAAGGAAGCCTCAGCAGCCTTATTGGCAGTCAAGCTACTTTCATATCTGGTTTCAGCACCTATAGCGTTATAGTATGCCTGCTGTATTTCCTTATATAAAGCCTTCTTACTATCTTCCAATTGCCAATTCAGTGTACTCTGTTGTATTTTTGCCAATCGGACATTATTTCTAGTACTTAGCCTGTTGAATATCGGGATACTCAACTGAAGTCCTATATACTGGCTGAAGTTATCCCTCATCTGTGTTTTAAAACCATTGTTAGACATACCCGATACTCTGTAATAATTTGTTTCTATACCAGCCCCCAGACTCAATTGAGGGAAATAAGCACTTCTAGCTATTTTAACAGACTTTCCTGCTCCTTGAAGTCTGTACGTAGCAGCTTTGATGGAAGGCTTGATCAATATAGCCTGGTTATAAATCTCTGCTGGAGAAGACAAAACTCTTCCTTTATATTTTTCCATATAGGTATCTGGGGATTCTATAGAGAAGTTATCCGGTGAAGGCAATTCCAAGAGCTGGCTAAGATCGAGCAAGGTCAGCTTATATTCGTTCTCTGCCTGAACAGCTGAAAGACAATCTTGTGCTAGTCGTGCCTTAGCTTCATACCATTCGGCTTCAGAAGCCTTTCCATTCTTAAAGAACTCTTCCTTCTGCATCAACAGTTCATTGCTTAGTTCTGTCTGATTACGAGCTACCTCAACAAGTTCACCTTTGAACAAGACCTGCAGGTAAAGTGTTGCAACCTGTATACTTATATCTTCCTTTGCCTTATTAAGATCTTCAGTAGCAGCCTCTAGGTTAAGTTTAGAAAGAGCTATATTATTGGGAATCTGCAATCCGGTAAACAAGGGAACGTTTGTCTTAAGATTCAACCCTGTATTCTGAGTATTAAGTTTCTGATAAGTATTATCCGACTGCAAACTTCGTCCGAAATTAAAAGAATGAGATGCGCCTGCAGATAAATTAGGTAGTCTGCTCCATTTGGCTGTATTAAGTTCCACTTCACTCTTATCTTTTGCAGCCATGTGTTGCTTTATCTGTAAATTATGTTCTATTGCATAAGAAATACATTTTTCGAGACTCCATTTTTCCTGTGCTAGAACAGACAGAACATTAAGTGCCACAAGGAAAGATATAAACAATCTATTTTTCATAATTCAAAGCCATTAAATATCTTTTTTAAGACCACGTACAAGTTCTCCCAAAGCCAAGCCATCCTTTATTTCAACATTTATTCCGTCGCTGATACCAGTAGAAACTTTCTTACGAACAAATTTCTGTTGAGGAACACTATCTGTCATGACAAAAACATAAGTAGAATCATTGTAAAATTCGATTGTACTCTCAGGTACTGTCATAACCTGTAACGCTTTCTGAAGTTCTATTTTTGCATTTGCACTGTATCCCGAGCGTATAGTTACACTGTCGGGTACAACAATAGCAGCCTTTATTTCAAACTGATTAGCACCGTTATTTTCAATGCTCTTAGGAGAGATATATTCCAAAGTAGCAGTAAATTTCATATTCTGAACAGCTCCAAGAGTTATCTCAACAGGAATACCAGTCTTGATTTTTCCAACTTCAGTTTCATCAATATTTCCTCTGAATATCAAGTCACTCATATCTGCCACACTGGCTATGGTAGTACCGTCATTGAAAGTGTTGCTCATAATAACAGAGTTTCCCACTTTTATAGGAACATCCAATATAAGACCATCTATAGTAGAACGTATAAGAGTACTACTGAAAGAAGCACTGTTCTTAGTAATACCATCCTTAATTATT
The DNA here is from genome assembly GCA_020026175.1 of Phocaeicola sp. Classification (GTDB taxonomy): domain Bacteria; phylum Bacteroidota; class Bacteroidia; order Bacteroidales; family Bacteroidaceae; genus Phocaeicola. Next base: position 10,695 of record JAHHQV010000014.1, read on the forward strand.
TCAAGATTATCCTTAGCCGTCTGAATCTCCTCTCTAGCCTGTTGTGTAGCAAGCAAAGTCTTTTCATACTCCTCGCTACTCACTAACTTTTTTTCATACAAGGTCTGCATTCTTTCAAAATCCGTTTCCGCCTGTTTACCGTTCATTTCTGCCAGACGCACTCTACTTTCTGCCGAATTAAGCTGTCCCAATTCAGGAATAACCTTTACTTTTGCTATAACCTCACCTTTAGCAACCTTTTCTCCTGCTTCCTTATATAATTCAGAAATAATACCCGAAATCTGCGGTTTTATCTGCACTTCATCCCTCGGTTCTATTTTTCCTGTTGCCACAGTATTCTGTACTATGTCCGCTTTCATCACCTTGATTACATTATAGGATACTTCCTTAGGTTGAGATTTACGGTACAAGAAGACAAATGTACCGACAAACAGCAATGCCATTACAATAAAAGCTGCAATTCTAATATACTTTTTCATATCTTTTTTTGAGTTTTATTTTAGTTTTTCTCTTTCAATTATTCATCTCTTATAGCCTCTATAGGTTTTATCGACATAGCTCTGAAAGCAGGAGCAAGACCAGCCAGCAATCCTAGGACCAAAAGCAGCAAACAAGCCCCTATAGCTCCCCAGAAACTTATCTGAAAATGTGCCGGCGCACCAGATGACGAAGAAACCTTCTCTATAACATCAAGCAGGAATACAGACAATGATATTCCAGTCATTCCAGCCAACGTAGTAAGCACCATACTCTCTGACAATATCTGCTGAAGAATATCATTGGGACGTGCACCTATAGCTCTTCTGATACCTATTTCGGTGGTTCTTTCCTTTACAGTAATCATCATTATATTACTCACTCCGATAGCTCCAGCCAGAATAGTTCCAAGCCCAACCATCCATCCCAGCACCTTGATGCCAGAGAATAAATTATCCATCATTCCAAACATTGCTTCAGCATTAACAACTATAACAGCCTGCTTGTCGTCAGGATGGATATCATGTGCTCTTTTTACAACTGCTTCCACTTTTTTTTGTACATTACTGACAGTATATCCTCTTTTCACAGTATAGCTTATAACCTGAATTTTGTCTCCAAAATTATAGTTTTGCTGCATTGTTGAAAAAGGTACTATAATGGAAGTTTCAGACTGTCCTTGTACCGACATATTCCCGGCAGCCATATTCACTCCTATAACCCTATAATATATACCGTTTACTTCTATAAACTTACCACATGGATTCTTTTTATCCGGAAAGAGAGTTTCGAATATTCTACTTCCAAGCACACACACCTTGCGTTTATCCCTTATATCCATATCATTGATATATCTTCCCATAGTGATATTAGGTTCTTCTATCTTGGCATATAAAGGATAAAGCCCCTTTATAGTGCCCGAGATTTTGTTTTCCTGATACACCATATCTATTCCCCATTTGGTAATATTCGGAGTAACCACTTCTATTTCAGGAACACTTACCCTCACTCTTTCCACATCGTCGTTTGTCATTTCCCAGAATCGTCCTTGCTGGAATCCCTTATAAGCCTTGCTGGTCTGATTGGTTCCCATAAATCCAGAGTTTGTAGCAAAACCTACAAACTGTTTTGCCAGCAAATCCTGTACACCTTTAGTCCCTCCCATAAGAGTAACAAGCATAAATATCCCCCAGAAAATACCAAAAGCTGTAAGCAGGCTTCTTGTCTTGTTTCTAGTTATAGTGAGAATTATCTCCTCACAAGTATCCAAATCAAATCTAATCATAATCAATCTGCTCTAAGTGCTTCGATAGGTCTAATCATGACAGCCTTGCGTGCAGGAAACAATCCTGCAAGAGTTCCAGCCACCACCAATGTAAGCGTAGCCTGAAGCGCTATGCTTATATCCACAGTAGGATTTTCAAAAAAAGTCATCGAAAATATACCGGCATCAACAGTCTGCCTACCTGCAATCACATTCATATATTCAGTAGCAGCAATACCAGCCACCATCCCTATATACCCGAAAAATGTAGTAATAATAACACTTTCCGATATTATAAGCCACAATATAGAAGCCGGTTTTGCCCCCAATGCCTTTCTAATCCCAAACTCATGCGTTCTCTCCCTTACGGTGATAAGCATTATATTACTTACTCCCACTATACCGCTAAGAAGAGTAAAAATACCTATCACCCATATCGAGTATTTAAGTATATTCTTGGCGGTCATCTGCTGAAGATATTGCGAGAATCTGTTCCATATCCATATAGCACTATCATCATCTGGAGAAAAATCATTATTATGAGCAATAGAAGCACGATATTTTTTCTCGAAGACCTCACTTTCAGCCTCATCTGTAAGTCCCTTTATAGTAAATATAATATTGTCTATACTGTCTCCCTTAGTATATATCAACTGCAATGTATTGAATGGAACAAAGGCTGATGGAGAAAAACTGTTGTTATCAGAATACACACCCACCACCTGATATACCACCCCATGAGATGTAATATACTTTCCAATAGGTTCATCATTTTCAAAAAGAATATCAGCAGTCTTTTCATGAAGTACTATCACCTTCCTTCTTTCCTTCATATCCCTTTCATTGACAAACCTTCCTCTCACAAGCCTTATAGCTTCCATATCAGTATGATTAGGAAAAACACCATCTATAGAAATACTCACATTTTCCTTTCTATAAGAAAGCACACCACTATAACTGGATGTAGCCCCAACCGATACCACATTTTCCTTGAAGTTTTCAGAACTCAGTTTCAAGTCCGACTTGTCAAGCGAGACACTTCTCCCCTCGTTCAGTCCGTTAAACGATTTCGATGTAAATCCAGGATATATCTTCATGGAATTAATCTTCATATCTGCCGACTGATTTTCGAAAGCATGAATCAACCCGTTTCCTGCACCAAGAAGAACGATGAGCATGAATATCCCCCATGATACAGCAAAACCAGTAAGAGCTGTACGCATCTTGTTTCTCATCACCGTCCCATAAATTTCCTGTAAAATATCAGTCATATCATTCTATTTCAATCATTTCATATATCCGTTCTTGCCAAAAGGCGAAGCATTATGTTCTATATTATCCTCAATTTTTCCTATCACTCCATCCTTTATATGAATAATCTTGTCTGTCTGGTTTGCCACTCCACTTTCATGTGTAACAATGATTATCGTAAGTCCTTCTTTCTCGTGAAGTTCCTTAAGAATATTCATCACCTCTACAGACGTCTTGCTGTCCAAAGCCCCAGTAGGCTCATCGGCAAGAATAATCTGAGGCTTAGAAATAAGAGCCCTTGCTATAGCCACCCTTTGTTTCTGTCCGCCCGACAGTTCGTTTGGCATATGATGTGCCCATTCCTTCAGTCCCAACTTGTCCAGATACTCTAATGCCATCTCATTTCTTTTCTTTCGGCCCACTCCCTGATAATAAAGCGGAAGAGCCACATTTTCCATCGCATTCTTGAAAGAAATGAGATTGAAAGACTGGAAAATAAATCCAATCATTCTGTTTCTATACTCTGCCGCCTTGGTTTCACTTAAATCTTTGATGAGTACATTGTTCAGTAAATACTCACCCGAATCATAATTGTCAAGTATCCCCAAAATATTCAGCAAAGTGGATTTGCCAGAACCCGAAGCCCCCATTATGGAAACAAACTCACCCTCTTCTATATCAAGGTCTATCCCCTTTAATACATGAAGCGGAGAACCGTTATGATAAGTCTTGTTTATATCCTTCAAATGAATCATATCAATAATTTCTTTTATTAAGAACGCTGCTAAATTAGGAAAAAAAAGCAAGTTATTATATTATATGCTAAAAAAATTTGTCTGATTATTACGTTATGTCTATATTTGTCGGCATATTTAATTAAACCTAAACAACAAATGTCATGACTGTAAATATGGAAAAATCCTACGTAGTAGGTATGGACATCGGTGGCACAAATACTGTTTTCGGTGTCGTTGATTCACGTGGTAATGTACTTGCTTCTGATTCTATCAAGACTCAGCAATACGAAAAAATAGAAGAATATGTAGATGCAGTCTGCAAAAAACTAATACCATTATTACAAAAATTCGGTGGAGCCGAAAGATTCAAAGGTATGGGAGTCGGAGCTCCTAACGGTAACTACTATAACGGTACTATCGAGTTTGCTCCTAATCTTCCATGGAGAGGTGTTATTCCTTTGGCTAACATGTTTGAAGAAAAACTTGGCATACCTACAGCTCTTACAAATGACGCCAACGCAGCAGCTATCGGTGAAATGACATACGGAGCGGCACGTGGATTGAAAGACTTCATAATGATAACACTTGGTACAGGTGTAGGTAGCGGTATAGTTGTAAACGGACAGCTTGTTTACGGACATGACGGGTTTGCTGGAGAACTGGGTCACGTTATCGTAGAACGCGACGGACGCCAGTGCGGATGCGGACGTAAGGGATGTCTTGAAACTTACTGCTCGGCTACTGGTGTAGCACGTACTGCATGCGAATTCCTGGTAGCACGTTCAGAACCAAGTTTGCTTAGAGAAATACCTGCAGAAGAAATTGTTTCAAAAGATGTATACGATGCCGCTGTGAAGGGCGATAAATTGGCTCTTGATATATTCGAATTCACAGGCAATATTCTGGGACGCTCTTTGGCCGACTTCATCGCTTTCTCTAGCCCTGAAGCTATTATCTTGTTTGGCGGTCTTGCAAAATCAGGAAGCCTAATCATGGATCCTATACAGAAAGCCATGGATGAAAATATCCTTAAGATTTATGCAGGTAAGACAAAGATTTTGCTTTCTCAGTTGAAAGACGCAGATGCTGCTGTTCTTGGAGCAAGTGCTTTGGGATGGGAATTGTAAAAACTTGATGTTACATCTGTCAATATAATAGTGTATCATACACACAATTTAAATAAAAAGAGGATGTGTCTTTTTTTTGACACATCCTCTTTTTATTTTTCAACTAAGCCTATTGCAACCAAAACCAAGCAGAGGTACGAATATAATAGTTCAACAGACAAAACTGACAATATTACAAATTGTCATAACGACATTATTGATACTTCCAAAATCCTGTATACGACAACAGAATTACATCAGAAGATAAATTATTGAAAAATAAGGTCTTTATCAAAAACAAAGAGATTATATTCATGAATAATCCAGTACATAAAGAAGCAATTTTCCACTTTTAATCATCCATCAGATTAAAATAACACTGTTACACATTACATTATAATATTTATATACACAATTGTTTTAACGGCAAAATAAGCTGTAAAGAAGTCTTACACGTGATTTTATTTATAACAACGGGGCGTTTTAAACCAAACATACTGGTGTTTTATAACAAACAAGCAAGCGTTTTAGACTTAATAAGTAGTTGTTTCAGATAATATTGGCCTCATTTTCATTTAACATTTACAGAAGAAATTCACATTTTCCTGTTTGTTGATTAATATTACAAAAACCAAATTACACAAGATATTAACAAATACATTCCAGAGTAAAGTTTTCAGAGAAATGCCACGCTAATACATAATAGGGTTTTACTTACAATTTCACACTATTATACACAGTAATCAATACATTTTGATACTTATCCGAAAATCATAAAGACACACTAATAAAGTAAATTATAATTTCCACTAACTGCCACTAACTATGTATCACCAATCACTTTCACAGAGTTTCTCTTTTATTTTTCAGTCTATATTTGTGTGATAAGTATTTTCAACAAGCTTCTTGACATAACTTCCCCTTATCCAACCAAGCGACATGAGATAATACACTATACACCAAATAAAGATCAGTGATTAGTAGTAGCCCGTATTAAAGGCTCTTGCATATGCAAAATTATCTGTGTAAACATTGCTCCATGATTGAATATTTCTCGCCAAAAGATGTGATTTTCTCCGATTTTATTTGTACTTTAGCCAAGTATGACAAAATGTTAATCCAAAGTCACACCAGCTTTCCAGCTATGGTAAGACTTAAGACAACTTATTATAATCAACAACATAATCAATTATTACAAAACATTTTAAATTTTTACAACTTATGAAAACAACAGGACATATTGTTAAAATTGGAGTAAGTGGAATAATTGCCATCTGCATTGGCTTCTTGCTTATTACTACTTTTGCCATAGAGCGAATTGACTCCGGACAGACAGGCATAATAGTCAACCTGGCCGGTAGTGAACGCGGCGTAGATGATGCCAAGGTAGAAACTGGATGGGTAATATACAACCGATTTATGAAACAATTATTCGAATATCCATCATTTGCCCAGATAGTAGATTATGAACCTTTCGACATTCAAGACAAAAAAGGGACTATCTTTAAGACAGACCCTACCATTGAGTATTACATAACCCGCGAAAATGCAAAAATAGTCTTCCTTCGTTACCGTAAGACTACAGAAGAGTTAGAACGGTCGGTCATTCTCACAGAAGTAAAAAATGCTTATAAGGATATAGCCGGATTATACGAAACGGATTCACTCATCAACAATCGTCCGGCTTTTGAAAAGGAAGTGGAAAGTTTATTGAAGGAACGCCTTAGCCAGCGCGGTTTCACCTTCAGCAATATCCAATCATCAGTAAAACCCAACGATGTGCTTCAAGCTGCTATTGATGCCAAGAACACGGCTGTTCAAAACGCACTGAAAGTGGAAAACGAAAAGAAAGCAGCCATAGCCGAAGCCGAAAAAGTAGTAGCTGCCGCCAAAGGTAAAGCTGATGCCAACCGCATATTGCAACAGAGCATCACGCCTGAACTGATACAACTGAAAGCAGTAGAAAAATGGGATGGAAAAATGCCTTTATCAACCAGCGGAAATACGCTTCCTTTTCTTAATCTTGACAAGAAAAAATAAAAAAAACAGAATCCTGATATAAGAAAAACCTACATCAGGATTCTGTTTTTTTATGCTATATATAATCGGGCAGTATGTACAAACAAGTCTCATTCTGCCAACTTGAAATATATAGTAATGATTTTTATTGCTTGCCGCTAAGTTTCTTGTCCATAGCAGCTGCAGCACGTCGGCCGTCGCCCATAGCAAGAATAACAGTTGCACCACCACGTACAATGTCTCCACCTGCGTATATGGTAGAAATAGACGACTGCATATCATCGTTTACAGCGATAGTACCTTTACGTCCCAGTTCAAGACCCGGTATAGAATTAGGGACAATAGGATTTGGAGATACGCCAACACTCACAATAGCCATGTCGATATCAATTGTTTCTGTAGCACCAGGAATGGCAACAGGACTACGACGTCCAGAAGCATCAGGTTCTCCTAGTTCCATTTTCTGAAGCACAACCTGTTTTACTCTACCTCTTTCATCGGCGATATATTCTATAGGATTATGAAGAGTAAGGAATTCCACTCCTTCTTCCTTAGCATGTTTCACCTCTTCAAGACGTGCAGGCATTTCCGATTCCGAACGGCGATAGATAATCATTGCCTTTTCTGCACCAAGACGACGTGCAGTACGCACAGAGTCCATAGCAGTGTTTCCACCACCAATAACCGCAACTCTCTTGCCCAATGTAACAGGTGTATCCGAATCATCACTTGCTGCATCCATCAAGTTGACACGTGTAAGATATTCGTTTGAAGACATTATATTTATAGAGTTCTCACCAGGGATATTCATGAAGTTAGGGAGTCCGGCTCCCGAAGCGACAAACACTCCTTTGAATCCTTGAGCTTCAAGATCTTCCACACCCAAAGTTTTTCCTACTATACAGTCTTTCACAAATTCCACTCCCATCTTTGAAAGGTTGTCTATTTCAACATCCACAATTCTGTTAGGAAGGCGGAACTCTGGTATACCATATTTCAAAACCCCGCCTATCTCGTGAAGAGCTTCGAATACTGTAACATCATAACCCATTTTTGCCATATCTCCAGCAAACGAAAGTCCGGCAGGTCCTGAACCTACTACGGCAACTTTCATACCTTTCTTTTCGGCTATTTCAGGTATAGAAATCTGACCGCTTTCGCGTTCATAATCGGCAGCGAAACGTTCCAGATAACCTATAGCCACAGCTTCGTGTCCCATCTTGAGATGAATACACTTCGATTCGCACTGCTTTTCCTGAGGGCATACACGACCACACACAGCAGGAAGCGCACTTGTCTGTTTCAACACCCTTGCCGCTTCAAATATTTCTCCACGCTCTATATTCTTTATAAACGACGGTATATTTATTCCTACAGGACATCCTTCCATACAAGAAGGGTTTGCACAATCAAGACAACGCTTGGCTTCCGTAAGAGCCTGTTCTTCGTTCAGCCCAAGGTTTACTTCTTCCTTACGGCTGTGTGAACGGTACTCCGGATCTAGTTCATTCATGTGAACACGTGGTATAAGAGTACGTTCCTTTGCCTTCATGCTCTTACGAAGGTCTTCACGCCATTGTGCAGAACGGTCTGTAGCAGTATCTTTCTCTGCTTCGCATGCAGCAGGGTGGTCAAGTTTATGAATTTCTTCAACCTCGATATCCCTGAAAGCACCCATTCTTTTAAGCATTTCATCAAAATCCACCTGATGTCCGTCAAACTCAGGACCATCTACACACACGAATCTTGTTTTACCTCCTACGGTGATACGGCATGCTCCACACATACCAGTACCGTCTACCATGATAGTATTAAGAGAAACGTCTGTAGGGATTTCATATTTTTTTGTAAGAAGACATACAAACTTCATCATTATGGCAGGTCCTATGGCAAAACACTTGTCTACCTTTTCACGCTTGATGACAGATTCTATACCCTCTGTCACAAGTCCCTTATTACCATACGAGCCATCGTCGGTCATTATAATCACTTCATCAGAACTTTCTCGCATCTCCTTTTCAAGGATGATAAGATCTTTAGAGCGTCCTGCAAGAACAGTCACAACTTTATTTCCAGCAGCCTTCAAAGCTTGTACTATAGGCAACATAGGAGCTACTCCCACTCCACCTCCGGCACAAACCACAGTACCGAATTTTTCTATATGAGTAGCCTTTCCCAAAGGTCCTACAACATCGGTAATATAATCGCCTTCATTCAATTCACAAAGTCGTGTAGAAGACAATCCCACCTTCTGTACAACAAGTGTAATAGTACCCTTCACAGGGTCTGCTTCGGCTATAGTCAAAGGCATACGCTCGCCTTTTTCACCAACACGCACTATAACAAAATGTCCAGCCTTACGAGATTTTGCTATCAAAGGGGCTTCTATAACAAATTTATAAACCTTCTCTGAAAAATGTTCTTTTGAAATAATTTTATTCATTTCCTATGCTTAAAGTTAGTTATATTTTCGTTTTTCGTTCTTTTTTAATTATCTCGGCAAAGTTATAACAAATAAATAGACTCACAAAAAAAATACAGGAAATAACTCTTAAATAGACAAAAATGCATATATATATACTACATAGTAGTAAATAAAATGTATCTTTGCATTATGTCATAACAATTTGTTCAATCAATGAGAGAATTATTAGAAAAGGCAAAAGAGCTTATAAAAGACGGGAAAGCAGAAGAAGCCATAGCTTTATTGGAAAGCAAAAGACACTCTGAAACACAAAATCAAGAAGAAATGTACTATCAACTTGGAAATGCATATAGAAAACTTGGAAATTGGCAAGGAGCGTTGAACAACTACCAGGAAGCTATAGATATCAATCCGGAAAGTCCGGCAAATGAAGCCCGGAAAATGATAATGGATATTCTTAATTTCTATAATAAAGATATGTTTAATCAATAAATTACGTAATATATGGCTAAAATGAAAGGGGTGGTGGTTGTCAACACCGAACGATGCAAAGGGTGCAACCTATGTGTCGTGGCATGTCCACTTAAAGTACTGTCTTTAACCCCAAAAGTAAATCAGAGAGGATATAATTATGTACAACAGATAGTAGAAGATACCTGTAACGGATGTTCATCGTGTGCAATAGTATGCCCTGACGGATGTCTTACTGTATATAGAGCTAAATGTGAATAATACTAAAATTGAAAATATGGCAAAAGAAGTTGTTTTAATGAAGGGAAACGAAGCCATTGCCCATGCAGCTATACGCATAGGTGTAGATGGATACTTCGGATACCCTATCACTCCGCAATCGGAAGTACTGGAAACTCTTGCCGAACAGAAGCCATGGGAAACTACCGGAATGGTGGTGCTACAGGCTGAAAGTGAGGTTGCGGCTATTAATATGGTATACGGCGGTGCCAGTGCCGGAAAAATGGTTATGACATCATCATCAAGCCCGGGAGTCAGTCTGAAGCAAGAAGGAATATCATATATTGCAGGTGCAGAATTGCCTTGCCTTATAGTAAATGTAATGCGTGGAGGACCTGGACTTGGAACAATACAGCCTAGCCAGGCAGACTATTTCCAAACCACAAAGGGCGGAGGACATGGAGACTATCATCTTATAGCACTAGCTCCCGCCTCGGTTCAGGAGATGGCAGACTTTGTGAAACTTGGATTCGAGCTTGCCTTTAAATACCGCAATCCAGCCATCATACTAGCAGACGGAGTAATAGGACAGATGATGGAAAAAGTAGTTCTTCCTGAACCTTCGCCAAGACGTAACGAAGAACAAATCATAGAGCAATGCCCTTGGGCCACTACAGGATGCAAAGGACGCAAGCCTAATGTAATCACTTCTCTCGAGTTGGATCCGTATGAAATGGAAAAAAGGAATCTACATATGATACAAAAATACAATGAAATAGAAGCCAACGAAAGAAGATATGAAGAAATAGAATGTGAAGATGCCGAATACATTATCGTTGCATTCGGTTCAAGCGCACGTATCGCACAGAAATCAGTAGAACATGCAAGGGAAGAAGGTATAAAAGTAGGTATTTTCAGACCTATCACATTATGGCCTTTCCCTGCTCCAGAACTTGCAGCCAGAGCCAAACAGGCAAAAGGTATCCTGGTAGTAGAGCTAAACAGCGGACAGATGATAGAAGATGTTAAACTGGCCGTGGAATGTAATGTTCCTGTTCATCACTTCGGACGTCTGGGAGGCATAGTTCCAGACCCTGACGAAGTAGTAAATGCACTTAAAGAAAAACTCATTAAATAACACAGTAGGAGATATCATGAATAACGACAAAATCAGAGCCGTACTAAATACTCTGTTCATGATTGGAGCAGTTGTTTCCGTCATATTGTATTTCACTATAGGAGAAGACAAGACCATTTTCTTTTATGTCTGCGGATTCTCTCTTTTCGTGAAAATGATGGAGTTTGTTTTCCGCTTCCTACTATGACAAATCACTGGAGATAAATATATGACTAAAGAAGATATAATGAAGCCTGAGAATCTGGTATACCAGAAACCTAGGCTATTGAACGACAATCACATGCACTACTGCCCAGGATGCAGTCACGGAGTAGTACACAAGCTCGTAGCCGAAGTTATAGAAGAAATGGGCATGAGCGAAAAAGCCGTTGGGGTAAGCCCTGTGGGGTGTGCCGTCTTTATGTACAACTATCTTGACATAGACTGCCAGGAGGCAGCACACGGACGTGCTCCTGCCGTAGCTACTGCAATCAAAAGACTATGGCCTGATAAACTTGTATTCACATATCAGGGAGACGGTGACTTGGCTTGTATAGGTACAGCCGAAACGATACACGCCTTGAACAGAGGAGAAAACATTACCATAATATTCATAAACAACGCCATATATGGTATGACAGGCGGACAGATGGCACCTACCACACTGCTTGGCATGAAAACTGCTACTTGTCCTTACGGCCGTATACCTGAAATACACGGGTATCCGCTGAAAATGACTGAAATAGCTGCCACTCTAGAAGGTACATGTTATGTGACACGCCAGTCAGTACAGTCGGTTGCAGCCATACGCAAGGCTAAAAAAGCTATAAGAAAAGCTTTTGAAAACTCTATGCAGGGCAAAGGCTCGAATCTTGTGGAAATAGTTTCTACTTGTAACTCCGGATGGAAGATGTCGCCGGAAGCTGCCAACAAATGGATGGAAGAAAACATGTTCCCATTCTATCCGTTGGGCGACTTAAAGGACACAACTTTATAATCACCATTTATAAGCATAAAAATTATGAAACATGAAATAATTATAGCCGGATTTGGTGGACAAGGTGTGCTTTCTATGGGTAAGATTCTTGCCTACTCCGGACTTATGGAAAACAAGGAAGTGACATGGATGCCGGCATACGGACCAGAGCAAAGAGGTGGTACTGCCAATGTTACGGTAATTGTAAGCGACGAGAGAATTTCTTCTCCTATTTTGAGCAAATACGACTGTGCTATAATATTGAACCAGCCTTCTCTTGCCAAATTCGAGAACAAAGTCAAACCAGGAGGTATACTTATTTACGACGGCTATGGCATCATAAATCCTCCAACAAGAAAGGACATCAAAGTATATCGTATAGATGCCATGGACGAAGCCAACGAAAGGAAAATGGCCAAAACCTTCAATATGATAGTCCTTGGAGGACTGCTGAAAATAAGACCTGTAGTAAGCATTGAAAGCGTATTGAAAGCATTGAAAAAAACTTTGCCTGAACGCCATCATCATCTTATACCGATGAATGAAGAAGCTATACATATAGGCATGGACATCATTAAAGAAATTTAATTTATAGTCTATCACAAACAAGCCACGGAATATTAATCTTAATATGATATATTCTGTGGCTTGTTTTTTACAAAGAACTCAAATTTATATTGTATCTTTGCCGCATGATGAAAAAGATACTTTTAACTTCAATACTTATAATAGTGTGCGGACTATTGAGCGCACAAAACACTCTGCAAAATCAGTTTGGTTCAACAGCTTCGGGTAGAGACAACAATAAATTCGACAGATATGGAAATCCCATAGATACGACTGCTGTGGTAGATGCCAATACTATACCCATAGGATTGAATTCATGGGTTGTAGACGAGCGTCTTGGCAATGTCCTATCTGTACCGGTAGATACCTTGCAGTTCGGATTCCAGAACATTTTCGACACTGGCGGTCCTAACGGACATTATACTTACTTGGGCAACTTAGGTTCTCCAAGATTTTCTCATGTATTCTTCGAAAGAAAATTAACAAGCCAGGAGTTTTTTACCGACCCTTATGACTTCAGTTATATGACTGCGGGAAGGGTTGTATACACAAATACCAAATCTCCTTTTACAAATCTTTCGTACTATAAGAACGGTTCGAGCAAATATGCTAACGAAAAATTCAAAGGATATTTTGCCGTGAATGTCAACAAAAGATTAGGATTCGGATTTGACATCGACTATACTTACGGTAGAGGTAAATATTTAAACCAGTCTACAGCCTTATTCAATGGAAATCTGTTTGCATACTATCATGGAGACAATTATGAAATGCACTTCAACTTTATAGACAACAATCTGAAAGTAGCAGAAAATGGAGGTATCAAGGACGACAGGTATATCACACATCCTCTGGAAATGGCAGATGGGAAACGACAATATCACTCGTACGATATAGAAACAAGACTGAAGGATATATGGAACCAGAATACCGGATACCATGTTTTCCTTACACACAGATATAACTTAGGGTTTTATAAGGACAAGACTACCGAAAATGATACGATAGAAAAAAAAGAGTTCGTTCCTGTTACAAGCTTTATACATACAGTGAAGTTCGACCTCAACAAAAGGACTTACCGTTCGTACGATGATGCGCAAAACAGAAAATACTTCAACAACAACTACTTAGGAAGAGACTCAACCGACGTGACTAAATATATGTCGGTAAAAAATACTATAGGACTTTCGCTGAGAGAAGGATTCAACAAATGGGCAAAAGCAGGACTTACAGCTTTTGTTTCGTTTGAACATAGAAAGTTTGCAATGACAGACAGTATAGACGGACAACCGGGACAGTTCTTCAAAAACTATAAAGAAAACAGTTTTTCTATTGGAGGACAGCTCTCAAAAACTCAAGGCAAAACGTTGCACTACGATGTAATAGGAGAAGTGGCATTACTTGGCGAAGATGCCGGACAATTCAGTATAGAAGGAAAAGCTGACTTGAACTTCAATCTGTTTAATGACACGGTAAGATTTGACGTAAATGCATATATAAAAAATCTTAATCCTAGTTTCTATTACAGACATTTCCACTCTAAACATTACTGGTGGAATAATGACCTCTCAAAGACCAACAGGACAAAGGTGGAAGGCAAATTATCTATAGACCGATGGAAGACGCAGCTGTCTGCCGGCGTAGAAAATATAAAGAACTATACATATTTAGAAAATACATCGGTAGGTATTCCTGATAAGGAAAATGCCGAAACTATCAATTACATGAACGATGCTGCCGTAAAGCAACATTCGGGCAATATACAGATATTCAGTGCAAGACTGAAACAGGATTTCAATTTGGGAATACTGCATCTTGACAATGAGATGGTATATCAGAAAAGTAGCAATGAAAATATAATTCCTCTGCCTGAGATTGTATTGTATCATAATTTGTATATAAGAGCCCCGTTGTTCAAAAAGGTTCTTACACTTGAACTTGGAGCCGACTTGAGATACTTCACACAGTATTATGCTCCAGATTACTCGCCTGCAATAGGACAATTCTATCTGCAAAATGAAGATACCAAATACAAACTAGGTGGATACCCACTAGTGAACGGATACTTGAACATTCATTTGAAAAGGACTAGATTGTTCGTACAGATGTTCAATCTTGTACAGGGAGGTGGAGACAAGAGCTATATCTTCGCTCCTCATTATCCTCTTAATCCTAGAAGTTTCATTTTTGGTATTTCATGGAATTTCTTTGACTAAAGTTGTATAGACACCATGAACAGAAAAATTTTAAAAAGAATATTTTATACTCTGTTGGTTGCAGTTATTATAATCATATCTTTTTCCGAAGAGCAATTCAGAGAGAAATTCAATGTTAGAGACTTTGACGAAATAAAGAAATCGGGCATCATAAAAGCTGTAGCCGAATATAATGCAGTAAGTTTTTATGTTGACAAGGATACTATAAAAGGATTCGACTATGAACTGCTGAATGCTTTTGCCAAGGAAAAGGGACTAAAAGCAGAAATAGAACCCGAAATAAGTTTCAAGAACAGGCTTGAAGGTTTGTCATCGGGTAAATATGACATAATGGCTACCGGTACAGCTACTACCAGCGAACTAAAAGACAGTATATTCTTTACGATACCTATAACAATAGGAAAACAAGTACTGATACAACGCACTGACACTGCTAAAGGATACTATATTAAGAAACTGCTTGACATGGCAGGAAAGATTATCTATACAGCAAAAGGATCGCCAGCAGTGTCAAGAATGAGAAATCTGATGAACGAAATAGCAGATACTATATATATAAAGGAAATGGCCGAATACGGAACCGAACAACTCATGGCCATGGTATCTGGAGGAGATATAGATTATGCTGTATGTGAGGGAAATACGGCACATATATATTTACATAACTTTAATAATCTGGATATAAGCACAAAGGTCAGTTTCAATCAGTTCTACTCTTGGGGAGTGAACAGAAAATCTCCTGAGCTGCTGGATAGCCTCAACTCATGGCTTGAAACTTATCTTAAAACTAAAGATTATAAAGAATTATATAGAAGATACTTTAACAATAAATAAAGATAGCTATGGTAAAACTTGATAAGGTAAACTGGGGCTTCATAGGATGTGGAGAAGTTACTGAAAAGAAAAGTGGACCTGCCTTTAATATGATAGATGGTTCTAAAGTAGTGGCAGTAATGAGCCGTGAAGAAGAAAAGGTTAAATCATATGCCAAAAGACATAATATACCTAAATGGTATACAGATGCACAAGAACTTATAGGGGATGAAGAAGTAAATGCCATATATATTGCTACACCGCCATCATCTCATGCCACATATGCCATTATGGCTATGAAAGCAGGAAAACCTGTATACATAGAAAAACCTATGGCTGCTACGTATGAAGATTGTGCACGTATCAACAGAATATCAAAGGAAACAGGAATACCTTGTTTTGTAGCATACTACAGAAGGTATCTGCCCTATTTTCAAAAGGTAAAGAGCCTAGTTGAATCTGGTGAAATAGGCAATGTCATAAATGTACAGATAAGATTTGCACAGCCACCTAGAAATATGGACTATAATACCAAAAACCGACCTTGGAGAGTACAGCCTGATATAGCTGGAGGAGGATACTTCTACGACCTTGCACCGCATCAGCTTGACTTGCTGCAAGACATGTTCGGGTGTATACTAGAAGCCGAAGGGTATAAGAATAACAGAGGTAGACTTTATGAGGCGGAAGATACAATAAGCGCATGCTTTAAATTCGATTCCGGACTACCGGGTTCAGGCTCGTGGTGCTTTGTAGCACACGAATCGGCAAAAGAAGACCGTATAGAAATCATCGGTGACAAAGGAATGATATGCTTTTCAGTATTTACATACGAACCTATAGCTCTACATACAGAAAGAGGACGTGAAGAAATTCTTCCTCCAAATCCACCGCATGTACAGCTACCACTTATCAAAGCCGTGATAGAACATCTGCAAGGTAAAGCAATATGTACATGTGACGCTATAAGTGCTACTCCTACAAACTGGGTAATGGACAGAATTTTAAACAAACTTTAAAAAACAATCATAACATGAGGGCATCTAAAGCCATATATAAAGCTATATTGACTTTTGTTCTGTTTTTCTTTTGCTATATAAATATCTTCGCTCAAGAAAAACAGAATTTAATGCCTACAAATGATACCGACTCTATTTATACAGAAAAAGATAAGAAGGAAAGTATTATAAACAAGTTTGCAAAATGGTTTAATTGTACAGATACAAACTATATATCACAAAATAAGTACAATCTTACCTTCATGTTGGAAGAAAGTACTTGGTTTGAACATTATCATCTAAGGAGCTATAACAATGATAACGAGAAACAGGTGATTGGTTTTGCACCAAGACCTGGTACCAAACTGGGATTGTACTTCGGATGGAGATGGATTTTCCTAGGATACTCATTAGACATAAGCAACCTTACCAGGAAAAACGGCAAAAAGAAGACTGAAACTGTACTTAACCTGTATAGTTCCAAATTCGGTATAGACCTCTACTACAGAAAAACAGGGAGTAACTTCAGAATAACAAAATGCAAGAACTTTAATCTAAACAATGATTATATAGGTACTGACTTTGACGGATTTAAAAGCCACATCAAAGGAATGAATGCTTATTATATATTCAATAGCAAGCACTTTTCATATCCTGCCGCTTATAGCCAGTCTACAAACCAAAAGAAAAGTTGCGGCTCTTTCTTATCAGGATTTTCTATAACCAAACATGCCATAACATTCAACTACAACAAACTTCCAATTGAAATACAGCAGCAAATCAAACCTGAATTGTGTTTCAAAACCATGAAATATACTGATATCAATCTTAGTTTCGGATATAGCTACAATTGGGTTTTCGCACGAAATTGCCTGTTCAATATATCATTACTACCTGCAATAGCATACAAGAAGGCAAAAGTAAACAACATAGTAACTCCAGAACATAACTCATCATGGACAAAGTGGATGAAAGATATTAACTTCGATCTAATAACACGCACAGGTATAGTGTGGAACAATACAAAATATTATATAGGAGCAGCACTTATTCTAAATACATACGATTATCGTAAAGATAAGTTCTCGATGACTAACTCGTTCGGCAGTCTGAAAATATATGCAGGATTCAATTTCTGGAAAAGGAAAAACTGAATCTTGCAATAATCATTTTTTATACACATGAGACCTCTTGTTTTCTGAGCCTATCATTTTATTTTTTGTTATTAATACCGTATTTGGATTATATTTCATATTCATTAGACTATATAACCCTGTTGAATTATCCAACAAGTTTTATTATTTTTGCAAACGATTATCATCATCAGATTATATAGAATAATATAAAACAACAATTATATAGAAATCATGGAATTAGCAAGTAAGTACAATCCCGCTGACGTAGAAGGGAAATGGTACCAGTATTGGCTGGACAATAAACTTTTCAGTTCTAAACCCGACGAAAGAGAACCATATACCGTCGTAATACCTCCACCAAATGTTACTGGAGTCCTTCACATGGGGCACATGCTTAACAATACTATACAGGATATCCTTGTTCGTCGTGCCCGTATGATGGGTAAAAACGTTTGTTGGGTTCCTGGTACAGACCACGCTTCTATCGCAACAGAAGCAAAGGTAGTAAACAAACTTGCACAGCAAGGTATAAAAAAGACAGACCTTAGCAGAGATGAATTCTTGAAACATGCGTGGGAATGGACCGATGAACATGGAGGTATCATTCTTAAGCAGCTACGCAAACTTGGCGCTTCTTGCGACTGGGACCGCACAGCCTTTACTATGGATGAAGAAAGAAGTAAAAGTGTAATCAAAGTATTTGTAGACTTATATAATAAAGGGCTAATCTATCGTGGTGTACGTATGGTAAACTGGGATCCAAAAGCTCTTACAGCCCTTTCTGACGAAGAAGTTATTTACAAGGAAGAACATAGCAAGCTTTTCTACCTTAGATATAAAGTAGAAGGCGATACCGAAGGAAGATATGCAATTGTAGCAACAACTCGTCCTGAAACGATTATGGGTGATACTGCAATGTGTATCAATCCTAACGACCCTAAAAACCAGTGGTTGAAAGGTAAAAAGGTTATAGTACCATTGGTGAACAGAGTAATTCCAGTAATTGAAGACGATTATGTAGATATCGAATTTGGTACAGGCTGTCTTAAAGTAACCCCTGCTCATGATGTAAACGACTATATGTTGGGAGAAAAATATAATCTTCCTTCTATTGATATATTCAACGATAATGGTACTATCAGTGAAGCAGCCGGCATGTATGTAGGTATGGACAGATTTGATGTTCGTGCACAGATTGAAAAAGACCTTGCTGCAGCCAACCTTCTTGAAAAGGTAGAAGACTATAACAACAAAGTAGGTTTCTCCGAACGTACCAATGTAGCGATTGAGCCTAAACTTTCCATGCAGTGGTTCTTGAAAATGAAACACTTTGCAGATATAGCTCTGCCTCCTGTAATGAACGATGAACTTAAATTCTATCCTGCGAAATACAAAAACACTTACAAGTATTGGATGGAAAACATCAAAGACTGGTGTATCAGCCGCCAGTTGTGGTGGGGACACAGAATACCTGCGTATTTCCTTCCAAAAGGCGGATTTGTGGTTGCAGAAACAGCAGAAGAAGCACTTAAACTTGCAATAGAAAAGACAGGTGACAAAAACATGAAGATGGAAGTTCTTCGTCAAGATGAAGACTGCCTTGATACATGGTTCTCTTCATGGTTATGGCCTATTTCTTTATTTGATGGGATAAACAATCCAGGTAACGAAGAAATCAAATACTACTATCCTACTGCAGACCTTGTAACAGGTCCGGACATTATCTTCTTCTGGGTAGCCCGTATGATTATGGCAGGATATGAATACATGGGTGACATGCCTTTCAAGAACGTTTATTTCACTGGCATTGTACGTGACAAACTAGGACGAAAGATGTCTAAATCTTTAGGTAACTCACCAGACCCATTGGATTTAATAGATAAATACGGTGCAGATGGTGTGCGTATGGGTATGATGTTGGCGGCTCCTGCAGGAAACGACATTCTATTCGACGATGCTCTTTGCGAACAGGGACGTAACTTCAACAACAAAATATGGAATGCTTTCCGCCTTGTAAAAGGATGGAATGTTGAAAATATAGAGCAACCTGAATATGCACGTCTGGCAACAGAATGGTTTGATGCCATGCTAGCAAAAACAGCAGACGAAGTAAACGATTTGTTCAGCAAATATCGTTTGAGTGAGGCTTTGATGGTTGTTTATAAATTATTCTGGGACGAATTTTCAAGTTGGTATCTAGAAATGATTAAGCCAGCATATGGCCAGCCAATAGATAACGTAACCTACGAAAAGACTTTGAGCTTCTTTGACACTCTTCTTAAATTGCTTCACCCATTTATGCCATTCATCACTGAAGAATTGTGGCAACATATATACGACCGCAAGGAAGGTGAAAGCATAATGGTTCAGACATTAAATGTAGCTGAAGTAGATAACGAAGAGATCATCAACATTTTTGAGACTGTTAAAGGGGTTATAGGTGGTATACGTACCATACGTCTTCAGAAGCAGATAGCACAAAAAGAAACCCTAACTATGGAAGTTGTAGGCGAAAGTCCTATAGCTACATTCAATACTGTTATTGAAAAACTCTGTAACTTGACTTCTATATCTTCTGTCGACAACAAGGCTGAAGGTGCAGCTGCATTTATGGTAGGTACCACAGAATATGCAATACCACTTGGCAATCTTATCAATGCAGAAGAAGAGATTAAGAAGTTGGAAGCCGAATTGAAATATCAAGAAGGTTTCTTGATGAGTGTTATGAAAAAGTTAAGCAACGAAAAATTTGTAAGCAAAGCTCCAGCAAACGTAATAGAAATGGAGCGCAAGAAACAAGCCGATGCAGAGACAAAGATTGCTGCCATAAAAGAAAGCATAACTGCTCTGAAAAAGTAAATTCATATACAATTGAATAATAAAAAGCGCACGGATAATAAACGTTAGAAAAAACGTTTGTTATCCGTGTTCTTTTTATCCAATACCATAAACTATCAAAATAAAACCAGTTCAATTATAGTCCATCATCTTACTATATGAAGTTTCACCACTTCCCCTATCTCAGGCAGTAGAAAATCCAAACCACGTTTCTTTGCTTCAGCTACAAATACATGTGGCGGATCGAACAAAGGTTCATCAGATAAATCAAACGTACCATAATGCATAGGAACAGTAACCTTGGCATTCATATCGGCAGAAGCTGTAAGAGCATCATACGGAGAAATATGATTGGGTTTCATAAACCACCGTGGCTTATATGCCCCTATCCCCACCATACAATAATCTATATGAGGGAACAATTCAGGCAGTTCCTTAAAATGATGTGCATATCCTGTGTCACCACTATTATAAATAGTAATACCATCGGCCTGTATCATAAAAGCCCCCCACAACCGTTCACCTCCGTCTCTTATACCACGCTTGCTCCAATGCTGTGCCGGAAGGAAAGTCAACTTCAATATCCCGTCATTATATTGCTGAAACCATCCAGCCTCAATAACTTCCATTTCAGGAAACCAGTTTTTCACAAGTTGCCCGGTACCTATTCCACAAAACAGTTTCATATCAGGATTCAACGCAAAAAGTTTTGATACAGAAGGTTTGTCAAGATGGTCGAAATGATCATGACTGATAAGCAGATAATCTATTCCTTGAAAAACAGACGGGTTGGCAGGAAAGACACTTCTTCTCTTTACAAACGGAATACTTCCAAACACCGGATCTATCATCAAGCGTCTGCCTCCCAACTGAAGGAAAAAAGAATTATGCCCCAACCAAATCAAAGAATTTCCAACCACACATTCCAATGAATTTATAAAGAGAATTTTAGGGTTCCATTTTATCTGTCTTTTCTCTTTTCTCTGAGGATTAGGCATAAATCTCCACTTCAGAATATTCACCATTCCCGGTTTCCATCTATGCTGACGATTGAAGAATTTGCCTTTTACAGAAGGATTCCCCCTCCATCTCGGATTGACTGTATGAAGATATTCGTTTCTTCTAAAAGATATTCTATCCCCCATAATCTACTTTTGTTTAAGTTGGCACATCACTCTATACAAGCGATGATATAATTAAATTTTTTCTATATAGAAAAGACTATCATATACAAGTTGCCTTATATCAGACAGCCACACGACTGCTAATATTGAGTATATTACTTAAAAGCAAAAGACCAGAGCAGAATAAACAAAATATTCTTTTCCAGTCTTAACTTTATTTTTTTACTTAATCATTTCTCCAACAAATCCTTCAGAAAGCCATCAAGTTCTTCATCAAGCCCCTTAAGCAGTTCTTCATTCAGAAGCAATGTATCGTCATCATCCATTATAAGAAGTTCTGAAACCGTTTCCTTATCCTCATCTACAAGAACAAACGAATAAGGCTTCAGCAATGACAACTTATCCAAATATCCTTCATCTTTCAATGCTGAAAGTCCGGAGCGCAAAACCCCTTCAATACACTGAATAAAATCCTCATCATCCGAGTCAATCCATTCATCTATAATAGTATGTACAAGTATCTCATCATCGTCATTGAAAATTATAAATTCACCACTATCTTGTTTAGGCAAGATATGAATATCAGTAATATACGATTTATCTTCACATGATACATATCTGCAAACGGCTTCCTTTATTGACGAAGAAATGGCTGCACGCGTCTTTTCACTAACTTTCATAGGCTTTTATATATTTAACTACTTCAAAATTACTAAAAAAAATGAAGTATCAAATAAATAAGCATAAAAAAATCTATTTAAAACGTTTCATTTGGACATTAAGTTTATTAAAGAAAGTATTTCTATTGCTCAATTCCTTTTTATAATATTTCAGAGCCTGTTCATCCAACGAGCCCGAAGAAACAAATTTGGACGATTTATCAAGCCATTCTTCAGCCTTTTGCATATCACCAGTCATTTCGTAAGACAAAGCTATATTGAAAGCTGCCCTGAACTTGGAGTTTCCTTTCTTCACCATATCATACAAGCGCATCCATTCATTGCGTGCCTCTTCCCAGTTTCCTTCTTTCACACACACTCTGGCATCCCTCATTTCAACTCCTCCTCCGGCAAAATAAATTCTCTCCACCTGTTTCCAGTATGGCACAAGTTTATGCGATATATCAGTAGACACTTTATTTACAACCTCTTCCATAAGTCTCTTTTCAGATAAGTTCGACTCTATATCAAAGATGATAGTATCCTTAGGATTGATGAGCATTAAAGGTCTGTCTTTTCCAGGAATATATACAGCTACTTCAGGAGACACTTCGGCTGATATAACCGGTATTGAAGTTCCCCATTGCGGAAGTTTGAATTCTTTTTTCTGGACATCGACTGTCAGTTTTTCGAAAGAGAACAACATATCCACATCAAGCATTGACGATATATCAGATACTTCTTCAGACGACAAGTATTCATGAGAGGGATTATCCTGCAAGGCAGAATCGCATATTACCACTTGAGAGAAATACTTGCTGTCGGCTATAGACGAAGCCAACAATTCGGTTACAGATTTTCCGTCGCTTTCTATTATTCCTGACTTGAGGATATTTGTCTTCAGTTCAGACCTTGAAGGAATATTATTAACCACTCCAACCACATTCACCTGTTCGGGAAAATTCAATTCGGCAGGATGCAGCTGGTCTAGTGTCAAGAATTCTACAGAGCTACATGATGATAGCAGTAGAAACGAAACAACAACAAAATAAGATGAAAATTTCTTCATGATATTTCTTCTTTAGTTTATGTAGCAAAATTAGTATTTTTATCAATACTACGAAGTTAAAAGGTAATAAAGGTAAAGAGAAAAGGCTATCTCTTTGTTAAGAGACAGCCTTTTGCACTATTATTTTGACTAAAAACTATTAAGCTTTTCCGTGACAGTTCTTGTATTTCAATCCGCTGCCACATGGACATAGGTCATTTCTTCCCACTGTCTTGTCGGCTACATAAGGTTCTCCTTTCGAGTCTCTTGTATCCTTTCCTGCGGCTTCATTCTGAGCCTCATCGTTCAAGTCTACTTTTTCTTCCTTATACTGCTGACGCTGTACTGGTTCTGGTGCAGCTTCGCGAACTTCTTCAGGCTCCTGTACAGGAATCTGACCTCTCATCAATACAGAAATTGTATTATTGTTAATCTTCGAAACCATATTATCAAACAATTTGACAGATTCAAGTTTGAAAATCAACAGCGGATCTTTCTGTTCATAACTTGCATTCTGTACAGAATGTCTCAATTCATCAAGTTCACGAAGATTTTCCTTCCAAGACTCATCTATAGTATGAAGAAGTATAGCCTTTTCGAACGACTTTACTATTTCTTTAGATTCCGATTCGTATGCAGCCTTCAGGTTTACAGGGATATTATACATACGCTTGCCGTCTGTAATAGGAATCATGATATTCTCGTACATCTGTCCTTGAGTTTCGTAAACCTGCTTGATTACAGGATTTGCAATCTGAGCCATACGTTCGGTCTTGCGCTTGAATATCTCCATAGCAGCCTGGAAAGTCTTTTCAGCCAAGTCTTCTTTATGCTTGCCGTTGAACTCGTCTTCTGTAAACGGAGTTTCCATAGCAAGAGTATGAAGTATTTCCATCTTAGCTTCGGCATAAGTAGGCATTTCGGTAGCATTTACACAACGTTCCCAAATCATATCTACAATATCCATACCGATGCGTTCACCCATAAGGGCATGGCGGCGTTTAGTATAAACCACTGTACGCTGCTTGTTCATAACGTCATCATATTCCAACAGACGCTTACGTATACCGAAGTTATTTTCTTCCACCTTCTTCTGTGCGCGTTCTATTGAATTTGAAATCATCTTGTGTTCTATCATTTCGCCTTCCTTGAATCCCAATTTGTCCATTACAGAAGCAATACGGTCGGACGAGAACAGACGCATAAGGTCGTCTTCAAGCGACACAAAGAAAACAGAAGAACCCGGGTCTCCCTGACGTCCGGCACGCCCACGCAACTGACGGTCTACACGGCGTGACTCATGACGTTCTGTACCTATAATAGCCAGACCACCTGCAGCCTTCACTTCATCGCTCAACTTGATGTCGGTACCACGACCTGCCATATTTGTAGCAATAGTCACTGTACGTCCCAAACCAGCTTTTGCCACGATGTCGGCTTCTCTTTGGTGAAGTTTGGCATTAAGTACGTTATGTTCTATTTTACGCAGAGTAAGCATTTTACTCAACATTTCAGAGATTTCCACCGATGTAGTACCCACAAGGACAGGACGTCCTGCTTCCACCATTCTTTCAACCTCTTCTATTACGGCTTTATATTTTTCACGCTTAGTCTTATACACGCGGTCGTTCATATCCTTACGCGCAATAGGACGGTTTGTAGGAATAGTCACTACATCAAGTTTATATATATCCCAGAATTCTCCAGCTTCCGTTTCGGCTGTACCAGTCATACCCGACAACTTGTGATACATACGGAAATAATTCTGAAGAGTGATAGTAGCAAATGTCTGTGTAGCCGCTTCCACCTTTACACCTTCTTTTGCTTCTACAGCCTGATGAAGGCCGTCACTCCAACGACGGCCATCCATGATACGTCCGGTCTGTTCGTCCACAATCTTCACTTGTCCGTCCATCACCACATAATCAGTATCCTTTTCGAACATTGTATAAGCCTTCAACAACTGGTTGATAGTATGAACTCGTTCTGCCTTGATGGCATAATTTGTCATAAATTCATCTTTCTTTGCCAACTTGTCTTCATCACTAAGTTCTTTATCCGCCTCCAGTTCAGAAAGCTGTGCTGCAATGTCAGGAAGCACAAAAAGAGTTGGGTCCTGCGAGTTGCCAGTAATCAGGTCAACACCTTTATCTGTAAGGTCAGCACTCTTCATCTTTTCGTCTATTACGAAATAAAGAGGTTCTACAGCTTCTGGCATACGCTTATTGTTTGCTTCCATATATATAGCCTCAGTTTTAAGCATACCAGCCTTAATTCCCGGTTCGCTCAAGAACTTGATAAGCGGTTTGTTTTTAGGAAGAGCCTTATGGCTACGGAACAATGAAAGGAATCCTTCTTCCTGCTCATCCTTATTGTCGGATGCTATAAGACGTTTTGCATCTGCAAGATACTGAGTTGCAAGTTTGCGCTGTGCTTCCACCAGACGCTCTACCAACGGACGAAGCACTTCGAACAGCTGCTGGTCTCCTTTTGGTACCGGTCCCGAAATTATAAGCGGAGTACGTGCATCGTCAATCAGCACCGAGTCCACCTCATCGACAATGGCATAGTTGTGTTTGCGCTGAACCAAATCCTTAGGGCTGTTTGCCATATTGTCACGCAGATAGTCAAAACCGAACTCATTGTTTGTACCGAATGTGATGTCTGCCATATAGGCCTTACGACGTGCCGGAGAGTTAGGCTGATGCTTGTCGATACAGTCTACGCTCAATCCGTGGAACATATATAGAGGTCCCATCCACTCAGAGTCACGTTTCGCAAGATAATCGTTCACAGTAACCACATGGACACCGTTTCCTGTAAGTGCATTAAGGAAAACAGGAAGAGTAGCCACAAGAGTCTTACCTTCACCTGTTGCCATTTCGGCTATCTTTCCCTGATGAAGAACTACACCACCGAATAGCTGTACATCATAGTGAACCATTCCCCACTTCATGTCATTTCCACCTGCTGTCCAATGGGTTTTCCATATAGCCTTATCGCCTTCTATACGCACAAAGTCCTTTCCTTGTGCAGCTAGTTCGCGGTCAAATTCTGTAGCTGTAACCACAATTTCCTCTTTCTGCGAAAATCTGCGGCCTGTGTCTTTAACTATAGAGAATGCTACAGGAAGTACATCATTGAGGGCTTTTTCATATTTTTCCAGAACTTCTTTTTCCAGTTTGTCTATTTGGGCAAAAACAGGCTCACGCTTATCTATGTCGATGCTTTCTATTGAACCTTTAAGTTCTTCGATTTTCTTTGATTCTTCCAAAGCAGAATCCTTGATGTATTTTTTCAATTCTTCTGTCTTTGCACGCAATTCATCTTCAGTCAGCTTCTCTATTTCCGGGTAAGCGGCTTTCACCTTCTCTACCCATGGCTGAATTTCCTTCATGTCACGAGAAGCCTTGTTCCCGAACAGCTTACTTATAAATTCATTAAATCCCATTATATGTTGTTTTTTTATTATTACAAAATAATTCAAAGTACCGTCAAAATGTTTTCCATAACGGTACGCAAAGATAATTAATTAATGATAAAAACAGCTATAAGCTACAATATATTATTTGCATATACCTGTAAGAGGAGCACACGCACTGGCATTTGGTGCTCTTATGCGCATGAAATGGGCTACAGTAGGAGCTACCGCTGCTATTTTAACTGGAGAATAAAGTATTTCGGGCTTGATATTGTAGCCGAAAAAGAACAAAGGAACAGAGTCGTAGGCCACACGTACCACCTTGGCAGTGTTTGAATATTCGTCTACAACAGTCCATCCCGGCATAACCTCTATATAAATGTCGCCCGAACACTTTTGTGTGAATGAATTTCTTATTTTTTCGATACGAGGATCCCATGCACCCATCAAAAGCCTCTGTGATGAATACGCAGTACGTATTCCACTCATCTGGACTATAAATTCAGAAGAACGTTCCATCACTTCCGACAATTCCAGTTTCTTGTCTTCTATGAGCTTTCTATTAAGGTATATCTGCTGGTCATGGTAAGCTTCCACATATTGTCCTTTGCCATATATGGCCATAAGATACATGTTAAGCAATGCCGTACAGCGTTTCATATGAAACTCTCCCGCAGGTATCTTAAAGTCGGGAGAATCCTTCGTTTCGGTACCACGCGTACCTGTAGATGTTATAAAGATAAGAGTGTTTCCAAGCCCAACCTTTCTATCTATCATATCCAGGAGGTCGCCTATACAGTTGTCAAGGCGCACATAAGTATCCTGTATCTCCATGGCATATTCCGAGTCTGGCTTTCCGGCATAGTTTCCGGCATAATAAGACAGGTTAAGCAAGTCCGGAGTATCGTCGAGTCCGGCATTAGTGCTGCTCAAGAAAGCATTGACAAGCTTGTTCACCTCCTCGTTTACATAAGGACTGGTCTTGATTTTTTTGTACTTGTCATAACGCTCGTCAGTAAAGCTATGCTTGAATGTAAGTTGCTTGTTCTGTGCAGTAATGTTCTTGTAGGAAGTTACAGGAAGATAAGGACCCCAAGTAATCTGGTCTATTCTGAAGTCAAGTCCTTTTTTGTCATTGAAATCGGTCACCCATCCCGGAAAGTTGCCGTAATATGTAGAACCGCTCCATTTCCCGTTTTCGTCATTTATCCAGAAAGCCCCCTTCGAAGCGTGTCCGGCAGACATTATCGCCATCTCTCTTGTAGGTGCAATGGAATATACATGCGCCTGCCCCTGAGTGGCTACCATCAGTTCGTCCGACAAATTTGAAACCACAAGATGCTGCGGAGAAGTGCTTTCGGAAGTATATATGCCTATATATGCCCTGTCTTCCACACTCTTCACCACTCGCAATGAATTTCTGTCCATCCAGTTGTTTCCAACTATACCGTTATAATAAGGTGTAGCGCCTGTATATACCGATGCCACCGACGATGACTGATCTGGCTTTATGAAATCATACTCGGCATTGACATACACACGTCCTCCTTTGAACAAACGCTTGAATCCCCTGTCGCCATACATAGAAGAAAAAGCCTCTATATAATCGGTGCGCAATTGGTCGATAGTAATACCGATGACAAGTTTAGGGACAGCCGGCACATTCTGTGCCGGCAATCCTGATATTACAATTGCTGTTATAAGGGATGTTATAAAACGTTCTTTCATTTCTATTTTCTATATACCAAAACATGGCTAATGGCATTGACCATAAAACCAGCGCTCAAAGGTAATACCGAAAAATTAAATTCTTGTGGTATAAACGGCATTAAGATTATAAATAATGTTAAATAAGCAGAGTTTATAATATGAAATTTGTCTTTCCGACCTTTTATGTCATTATATATCATTATAGGAAGATATAACAATGGGATCGGATTGAGCAAAAGTATCATCCAGTTTGAGCCTACCGTAGGGTGAACAGATACAAAGAACAAGAAGGATATAATACATCCTGCTATACCCTGAAAAAGATACAGCACTATATCGTATACAATGAATATTCTTTTCGAACTTACCTGCAAATATGCCACTACAATATTGAGCAGCAGAAACAGCAACGAACATTGCATAGGAGACAAAGGAAATGCACTTTCAATCTCTTCAGGATTTGCATCTACCACCACTTCACACCCTGTCACCAGCGGACGCCTGCTGCCGTCATTGTTCAATATATATGCTTTGTTTGCAAAATCAAGCATATACAGCGGAGAAAACATCTGGCTGCGTATCCCAATAGGAGCATCTGCCTGGGCTCCAAGACATAGGTCTATACCGAATTCTGACCATAAATGCCCGTCGGCAAACTCGTGTACTATCCCCCTGAAGGTCTTCCCACTATCGGCAGGAGTATCATAAACCACCTTACCCTCTATGCTTTCCTCTATGCGATCGCGGGCGCGGGTAGTACAATTGTCGTAAAAATAATTATACCTGTACACCCTGTTTTCGGGCCTATAGTTTTCCATCAACAGTTCTTCAAGCCTATATTTCTCGGCAGAAGTAAGATTCAGCACCTGCTGATACACTTTTGAGCCACGCATGAAATATTCTGCCTCGAAATCATCGTAAGAGTTTATGCCAAGCTGATAGAAAGTATCACCCTTCACAAAGCGGTAATAGAAATTCGGTGTAGAAAAGCTGAACATACCATAATTGAACACCAAATTCTTTTTCTGAGTGAAATTCTGATAAAGGATTGCCGTATGTCCAAACAAAGAATAAATCTCAGGTCCCGGCGAACACGTAAGCAGACTGAACTGTATACTGTCATTGCGCACGGCATTGGCCTGAAGACAAAACAATGACATTAATATTATAATGTAAGAATATAGTCTTTTCATATGTCTATACAATTTAATTTATAAAATCATTTTCTACAAAAGCATCACCTCCGGCCCCTAAAAATGCAGGGTATACAAAAAGAAAAAAAACTACAAGACGCCTTAAAAAAAACGCCCCGTTGTTTTCACCAAAGCGACTAGGCGTTGCATCACAAACGACTAGGCGCTTAAAAAAAACGTATAAGCCCTGATTTTACAGCCAAAGGATGCACACTACAAACACAGATTATATCATAATACAATAAGATAGTATAAACCACATAAAAAATGTCTGTTTTATGGTTTCTCACCATTTGCAGTGCAAAAATAAGACTAATTATCTATAATAAGATAACAAAAGATTGATTTTATTATAAATCATATCTATTTTTTCTTTTACTTTGCAAATGAATAAAGCAGAATATCGTGAACTTAATAATAGACATTGGCAATACTGTTGCAAAAATAGCTGTATACGACAAAGACACACAGTTGGAATATCTTCGAGGCTCCAACCATTCATTGGATTTCATGAAGATTCTCTGTAACAAATACAAGATAGAAAAATGTATCATTGCATCAGTTATTACACTAAGTAATACCATACGAAGGCAGCTGGCTAATATAGAATTTCAGGTATTGGAACTCAACTACAAGACTCCGGTACCTATCGACAACAAATACAAGTCGCCCGAGACGCTTGGAATGGACCGGTTGGCAGCTGTAGTGGGGGCCAATTATATAAAGCCGGGGCACAATATTCTGGTGATAGATGCCGGGACTGCACTGACATATGAATTTATAGACGCCAACGGAGTGTATTGGGGAGGCAACATATCGCCTGGCATATATACGCGGTTCAGAGCACTGAATGCATGTTGCGACAAACTTCCACTAATAGATAAAGGAGGAGACATGCCCGACATGGGATTCAACACAGAAACGGCAATAAGAGCCGGAGTTATAAAGGGAGTTGAATTCGAAATACAAGGATACATTTCGATGATGCAGAAAAAATATCCCGACCTTTTAGTTTTTTTAACTGGTGGAGATAATTTTTCTTTTGATACCAACTTAAAAAGTATCATCTTTGCAGACAGATTTTTAGTTTTAAAAGGTTTAAATAGAATATTGAATTATAATGTTAAGTAAGAAAGTACTTTTTAGCGCTTTATTTGCAACTGCGGCCCTGTATGCTTCAGCACAGTCAAGCACTAACTCTCCATATACAAGATTCGGATTCGGCGACTTGTCGGACCGTGTTTTTACAAACAATGCAGCTATGGGTGGTGTAGGATATGCATTGCGCTCAAACAGACACATAAACACTATGAACCCTGCGGCATACACGTCGGTAGACTCATTGTCTTTTATGTTCGATCTTGGATTCAGTCTTAAAAGTTCAAACTACAAGGAAGGAGGAATCAAGGCTAATGCCAAAAACTCTACTTTCGACTATCTGGCAATGCAGTTCAGACTGCACCCTAGGATAGGATTTTCCATGGGTTTCATACCTTACTCCAATGTAGGATACAACTTCAGCGGTACATCTAAGATTGGCAATAGAGATACATACCAGACCAATACATTTACTGGAGATGGAGGTACAAACATTATATATGCAGGTCTGGGATTTAAAATCCTGAAAAACCTGTCTGTAGGTGCAAACATAGGGTATCTTTACGGGAAAAACGAATACTCTACTACTGCCTCTTTCAACAACGGAGGAGACTTTACTATAAATTATTTCAATTCGAAAATCAAAAGTTACAAGCTTGATTTGGGTGTACAATACACACAACCTATAAACAAAGACAACAGTCTTACTTTAGGTTTCACTTACGAACTGGGACATGATGTGAGTGCAACAACAATAAAAGGAACACAGGTGACCGACGGAGGTTCGTACAATGCCAAAAACGAAAAAGAAATAAAAGGTGGATACGGCATACCTTCAAGCTATGGCGCAGGTGTTGCATACCAGTATAAGAACAAACTCACTGTCAGTGCAGACTATACATTCCAGAACTGGTCTGACGTAAAACACATTGACGAATCGTTTGCTTACAACAACAGAAGCAAAATAGCTGTAGGTGCGGAATATGTACCAGACATGATAAGCAGAAAGTTCCTCAAGAAATTGTCGTACCGAATAGGAGCATACTACACTTCGCCTTATACAAAGATAAGAGACGGCAAGGACGGACAATTCTATGACGGAGCAAAAGAATACGGAATAACAGGAGGATTCGGTTTCCCTCTCACTCTGTTCCAAAGAAAGACAATGCTTAGCATAACAGGTCAGTACATAAAGCTATCACCATCGGCAGGCAAATTCATGTCTGAAGACAGATTCGTACTCAAGATAGGTCTCACACTTAACGAACCTTGGTTCATGAAATGGAAAGTCAACTAAAACAATATATGCACAATAAACAATTAAATTAATATACGATGAAAATGAAAATGTTTACACTGCTGTGTGCCCTTACTGTTGGTACAACAGCTTCTTTTGCTCAAAAAGGAGTAGAAGACGGATCAAGATTCGGACACGGAGAAGATAGTGTACGGTGTTTGCAAAACATCAGTATCTATTCCGAGTATGTAAAGACAAACAACTTCAAAGATGCTTACAATCCTTGGAAAGCAGTGTTCACTGAAGCGCCTTTTGCTCAGGTAGGGACATACACTAATGGAGCTAAAATTTTGCGCGGTTTGATTCAGGGCACTAAAGACGCTGCACAGCAAAAAGCTTATTTAGACGAACTGATGGGAGTTTACGATCAGCGTATCAAATACCTTGACAAACTTAATAAACTTGTAAAAAGCAAATCTTCGAAAGGTTCCGTAATAGCAATGAAAGTCCATGACTACATTGCTTTTGCTGGTAACTCATTCGATGTAAGCCAGGCTTATGCTTGGGTTAAGGAAGCTCTTGAACTTGAAAAGGAAAACGGAGACTACTTCTTGTTTATGGATATGATGAACATATCATCACGCAAATTGAAATCTGACGATTCGCACAAAGAACAGTTCATAAAGGATTATCTTGTTACTGCCGAATACACTGACAATGCATCGAAAATCCAGAAAAGCGAAAAGATGAAAGCTTTGTTCAAGACTACAAAAGACAATGTAAATGCTTACTTCATCAACAGTGGTGCGGCTTCTTGCGAAAACCTACAGGCTATATACGGACCTCAGGTGGCACAGAACAAGACTAACCTAGAATATCTGAAACAGGTTATAAACGTGATGCAGATATTGAAGTGTACCGAAGAAGAAGCTTATTTCCAGGCTTCGGAATATGCTCATGCGATAGAGCCAACATCTTCTACAGCAGTAGGTTGCGGTTATATGTGCTACAAAAAAGAAGATATAACAAAATGTATAGAATACTTTGACCAGGCTATCGAACTTGAACAAGATCCTGTCAAGAAAGCAGAACATTGTTACACTGCAGCTGTTATACTTTCAAGCAAAAAACAGCTGAGCCGTGCAAAACAATATTGCAACAAGGCTATCTCATTGAACAGTAACTATGGTGATCCTTATATCCTGATAGCACAGATGTATGCCTCAAGCCCTAACTGGAGCGACGAAGCAGCACTAAACAAGTGCACTTTCTTTGCAGTTATCGACAAATTGCAGCGCGCAAAGAGTGTAGACCCAAGTGTAGCAGACAAAGCAAACGAACTTATCAGAACTTACTCATCATACACTCCGAAAGATGAAGACCTGTTCTTCCTTGGCCTGAAGAAAGGTAACTCTGTAACAATAGGAGGATGGATTGGCGAGACTACAACTATCAGATAGCCCGTATGTCATACAGACAAAAAAAATCAGAACATAGAATATCAACAAGCATAACAGTTGCCGTTTGGACAACTGTTATGTTTCTTTTTTTCACATCATGTGGTGGAAGTAAAAAACAACTGGCAGATGCTATAGATGACAAAGATTCGCTTCCCGACATGAAAAATATAGGTGTAACATCGTTCGTGTCAGACTCGGGAATGATAAGATATAAGATAGTGACAGACGAATGGCTGATATACAGTAAAAAGAATCCTCCATACTGGGCATTCGAAAAAGGCTTGTATATTGAAAAGTTTGATACTCTGTTCAGAGTGGATGCCAGCATAAAGGCCGACACAGCTTATTATCATGAGAAAAAGGAAATATGGGAACTTAGGGGCAATGTACACATACAGAATCAGGCTGGAGACAAGTTCGATACAGAACTTCTGTTCTGGAATCAAGCCAAAGAAAAAATCTACTCGGACAAGTTCATAAAAATAGAGCAGGAAGATAAAATACTTACTGGATATGGTTTCGAGTCGGACCAGCAAATGAACGAATATGTCATAATGAAACCGGAAGGTATCTTTACTATCGAGGATAATGCGCCTATAGATACTACACAGACAGGAAAGGTATAAACTAATCAGATAAAATGGAAATAATTGTAGAATTACTTATTTCAATGGCTTTTTCAGCATTCTTCTCAGGTATGGAAATAGCTTTTGTCTCGTCAAACAAGCTACGCTTCGAGATGGAGAAGTCGAATAGTATTCCTAACAAAATTCTATCAATCTTCTATAAAAACCCAAACAACTTCATTTCTACAATGCTGGTGGGTAACAATATAGCCTTGGTTATATACGGAATACTCATGGCACAGATTATAGAAAAATATATTCTGGCCGGAACTATAACCAACGAAGCTCTTGTTGTGATGATACAGACCGTGATATCTACTCTGATAATACTTATCACAGGAGAATTCATGCCAAAGACTTTGTTCAAGCTGAATCCAAACCTTACTCTGAAAATATTCTCTATACCTACATATGTCTGCTATATAACATTGTACCCGCTAAGCAAATTTGCTACCCTACTGTCTACTGGCATCCTTAAACTTACAGGATATAAAATAAAGAAGGAAGACAGAGACAAGGCCTTCTCGAAAATAGACCTTGACTACCTTATAGAAAGCAGCATAGACGAATCTGAAAACAAAAAGGAAATAGAACCCGAAATAGAAATATTCAAAAATGCTCTGGACTTCTCTAACATAAAAGCTAAAGACTGCATGATTCCACGAACCGAAATTGTAGCGGTGGACATCGAGGCTTCGAGAGAAGAGATAATGAAAGAATTCATAGACAAGGGGTTGAGCAAACTAATCGTATTCAAGGACGATATAGACAATATCATAGGATACATACATTCTTCCGAAATGTTTACCAATCAGGACGAATGGCAGAAAAGCATCAAAAATGTACCTATCGTACCCGAAACAATAGGAGCCAACAAACTGATGAAACAACTGATGCAAAGTAAAAAATCATTGTCGGTGGTTGTTGACGAATTTGGAGGCACATCGGGAATCATAACCCTGGAAGACTTGGTTGAAGAACTTCTGGGAGATATAGAAGATGAACACGACAATAAAAACACTGTGGCAAAAGCTATAAACGAAAATGAATTTATACTTTCTGCACGACTTGAAATAGAAGAGATAAACAAAGAATTCGGTCTAGACCTGCCCGAAAATGACGATTATCAGACATTGGGAGGACTGATACTGAACAAGCATCAAAGTATACCAAAGCCGAACGAAATTATAAATTTCGACAGTTTTCAGTTCAAAATCATAAAAGCAACTACAACCAAAATAGAACTGGTAAAACTCAAAATAAAGAAATAAGTATTTTTTTTATAATAAAATAGTAACAGAGAAACATTTTTTGTATCTTCGTGCGCTAATTATCAGTAAAAAAACAATAAAACAAAAAATAATAATTTAAATGGCAACTTTACAAACAATTAGAAGCAAAGGACCTCTTTTGGTCGTTGTAATTGGTCTTGCCTTATTTGCATTCATTGCAGGAGATGCATGGAGAATACTCCAGCCTCATCAGGGTGTGCAAGACGTAGGAGAAGTAAATGGGGATGTTTTATCTGCCCAAGATTATCAAAAGCTGGTTGACGAATTTTCGGAGGTTATAAAATTGACCAACGGACTGACATCACTCAATGAAACACAGCTTGCAAGTGTAAAAGATCAGGTTTGGCAGTCATATGTCAATAACAAACTGATTTCGGAAGAAGCAGAAAAGCTTGGACTTACTGTTACTGATGCCGAAATACAGGCTATCATTGACGAAGGAACTCACCCAATGCTGATGAACACTCCTTTCCGCAATCCTCAGACTGGCGCATTCGACAAGGATATGCTTAAAAAATTTTTGGTAGACTATGCTAACATCAACAACAGCCAGATGCCTGCTCAATATGTAGAGTATTATAATACTATGGGAAAATTCTGGAACTTCATAGAAAAGACTTTAAGACAGTCTCTTCTTGCAGAAAAATACCAAAGCCTTATAGCTAAATCATTAATAGCAAACCCTGTATCGGCAGAAGATGCTTTCAAGTCTCGTACAGAACAGACTGATATGCTTGTTGCTGCAGTTCCTTACTCTTCTATAAACGACTCGTTGGTAAAAGTTTCGGACGATGAAATCAGAAGTTTATATAACAAAAAGAAAGAGCAATACAAACAGCTTGTAGAAACACGTAATATCCGCTATGTAGATGTTCAGGTTCTTCCTTCGGATGCAGATAGAAAAGCTGTACTTGATGAAGTTACAGAATATAGCGAACAGCTTAACAATACAACAACTGACATGGGTACTTTTATCCGTACTACAGGTTCAGCAGTTTCTTACTCTGATATTCCTGTAAACAAGTCGGTTCTACCTTCGGATGTTGTAGCTCGTCTTGACTCTATAGGTATGAACGAAGTATTCGGT
Organism: Phocaeicola sp.; assembly: GCA_020026175.1. Classification (GTDB taxonomy): domain Bacteria; phylum Bacteroidota; class Bacteroidia; order Bacteroidales; family Bacteroidaceae; genus Phocaeicola. The sequence goes on from JAHHQV010000014.1 coordinate 47,280, forward strand.
CCTTACTACAACCAGACAGACGACTCATACAACGCCTTCAAGATTATTGCTAAAGTAAATGCACCAGACTCTATCATGTTCCGTCAGATTCAGGTTTATGCAGAATCAGAAGAAAGAACAAAGACTCTTACAGACAGTATCTTTGATGCTATAAAAGGCGGAGCTAAATTTGAAGATCTTGCAAAGGTTTATGGACAAACAGGTGAAATAAACACATTGGCAGCTTCAAGCTGGGAAGGCGGACAGATTAACGCTGAAAATGAGACTTTCATCAAAGCTCTTATAGATCAGCCTGTGAAAGAATTGGCTAAGATACAAATAGGTCAGGCAAATGTCATCCTGCAAGTAATGGACAAAAAAGCTATGCAGCAGAAATACAAAGTGGCAGTTGTAAAACGTAACGTAGAATTCAGCAATGATACATACAACGAAGTTTACAACAAATTCAGCCAGTTTGTAGCCCAGACAAACAACATCAGCGAACTTGAAAAGAATGCTGAAGAATATGGATACACTGTGTTGCCTCGTACTGACTTCTCTTCTGCAGAACATTATATCGGTGGAGTTTCTTCTACCAAGGAAGCCATCCGTTGGATTTTCAACGCTAAAGAAGACGAGGTTTCTCCTTTGTACGAATGTGGAAACAATGACCATATCATGGTTGTGGCTCTCGAAAAAATCAATCCAAAGGGTTACAGAGATATCAACTCTGTTGCTGATATGCTTCGCGCAGAACTTCGCAGAGACAAGAAGGCTGAAATGATTATGTCCGACATGAAGTCTTGCACTTCTATAGATCAGGCTAAATCTGTACAGAATGCTGTAAGCGATTCTGTAAAACATGTTACATTCTCTGCTCCTGCTTATGTATCTATTACAAGAGCAAGTGAACCTGTTATAGGTGCTGTAGCTGCAAAAACTGCTGTAAACGCAACAAGCACTCCTGTCAAGGGTAACGCAGGTGTATATATGGTACAGGTTATCAACAAAGATAATGGTACTGAAAAGTTTGATGAAAAAACTGAAGAAGCTACATTGACAAATATGTATGCCCGTTATTCTACTCAGTTCAACAGTTTCATCAATGATCTTTACCAAAAGGCTGAAATCAAAGACAACCGCTATCTGTTTTTCTAATGTAACGGATTACATAACAACAAAAAAAACGTGCATGTGTAAGATTATACATGCACGTTTTTTTGTTATACACTAAAGGCTATCCTGTGAAACAAGAATATCCTGCTCATTTCTCTTTCTCTTCTTCATGTGGTATTCTGAAAGCCGTGTAAAGCTGAAGTACAGCAGATACGCTAAGGCATAGAATCCACTCGTTATGATGAGTTACTATCATCAAAAGACCTGTTGTCACCAAAAGAATAGAACCTATTAGCTGCTGTTTCTTCAAGCGTTTCAACACCATATTATGTCCATCATAATATCCCGTTTTGGTCTGAATCCAGGCAAACACCAATGCACCGGCAATATAGATGTATGGAGCATACTCCATTTTAACAAACTGAAGCATCAGTCCGGCAAACAAAATGACCGCACCTGCCATCATTATTACATTATCCAACTTACTCATTTATCCAAATCTTCTTCAAAAATAAATATATCTTCGTTATCTTTCTTCATTTTATATTTCTCGCGAGCTACCTTCTCAAGAGCTTCCTGATTGGTAGAAATTTCCTTAAGCAATTCGCTGTCATGCTCAAACTGGCTTCTGTAGTGCTTTATCTCAGACTTCAGCCTGCTTATCTCCATATTATGTTTCCAGCGTTGTATCCAGCTATTTTCATCAAGAATACCTATTATAAGCAAAAAAGTCACTGTCGTAACCTTATATTTATGCTCGGACACATATCTCCATATAAATTCTATCTTCTCTTTCATATCAATAAAACTTTACAACACAAAGATATATACATTACATCTTAAAATCAAAAGTTGAAATGATATTTTATATCTACTCTCACTAATGACACTGATGAATATAAAAGAAAACAAGAAATGCATGTATAGTTTGACATCTGAAAACTGCATTTTCTCTTTGCGCTTCACTCGGTTTGCATTATCTTTGTCAAAGACTTATTTTTTAGTATAAAAAACATCCTAAATTGATATGGACAACTATATAGTTTCGGCACGAAAATACAGACCTTCCACTTTCGACACCGTAGTGGGACAACAAGCACTTACAACAACTCTTAAAAATGCTATAGCAAATAACAAACTTGCACATGCGTACCTGTTCTGTGGTCAGCGAGGAGTAGGAAAGACAACATGTGCACGTATATTTGCCAAAACTATAAACTGCCTGTCGCCTACAGAAGACGGAGAGGCATGCAATCATTGCGAGTCGTGTATGGCTTTCAATGAACAGCGTTCATACAATATACACGAACTGGATGCTGCATCAAACAACTCGGTAGAAGACATACGTTCTCTTATAGAACAGGTAAGGATACCACCTCAGATAGGAAAATACAAGGTATATATAATTGATGAGGTACACATGCTTTCTACTGCAGCCTTCAATGCTTTTCTGAAAACATTGGAAGAACCGCCACAACATGCCATCTTCATTCTTGCTACAACCGAAAAGCATAAAATACTGCCTACTATATTAAGCAGATGCCAAATATACGACTTCAACAGAATAAGTGTTACAGATACGGTAGAGCATCTGCAAGGTGTAGCACAAAAGGAGGGTATAGATGTTGAACCAGAGGCTCTGACAGTAATTGCACAAAAAGCAGACGGAGGTATGCGTGACGCATTGTCAATATTCGACCAGGTTACAAGTTTTGCAAACGGACACATCACCTACAAAAGTGTAATAGAAAATCTGAATGTTCTTGATTATGAATATTACTTCAAGCTTACAGACTATATTCTGGAAAACAAGGTTTCTGAATGTATGCTCCTTTTTAATGAAGTGCTGAAAAAAGGATTTGACGGCAATCATTTCATTACCGGACTTAGTTCACACTTCAGAGACTTGCTGGTAAGCCGTGACCAAACTACCATAGAACTACTGGAAGTTGGTGCTTCTATCAAGGAAAGATATGTAAAACAGTCGCAGATATGTAACTCTAAGTTTCTCTACAAAGCCATGAAACTATGCAATGACTGCGACCTTAGCTACAGACAGAGCAAGAACAAGCGTCTGCTAGTCGAACTTACACTTATACAACTGGCACAGATAACCGAGCCTGCAGATGATACTGGTGGTGGGTGTAACCCTAAACAGACTTTAAACCCGATATTCAGCAAACAGGAAAATATTGGCGAAAAAAATAACAATGTACACTCCAACCAAGTTGTAAAGACTAATGCCAATACTACAGCAGATATAGCTACAAATAACGGAACACGACAACAGACTACACAAACAGACAGAAGCAATGCTGCCGGTGTGCAATCACATACAAGTCCGTTCCAACCACAAAAGCAGAACGAAAAGAAAACTCCTGTAATAAAGAGCGGCAGCTTGGTATTTTCGATAAAGAAAAAACCACATGAACAAACTCAATCTGCAGAACATAAACAGAACAATAACATACAGAAAACAGAACAGGAATGGGAAGATTATATCTTCAATGAAAAAGACCTGAACTACTACTGGAGAGAATTTGCAATGAGTCTGCCGCAAGAAGAAACTGCCAACTCAAGGAAAATGATGAATATGTCGCCCAAACTGTTGGACGGAAGCGCTACTTTTGAAGTGGTTGTAGATAACGAGATGGCACAGAAATCAATGCAGAAACTTATCCCGCAGATAGAAGAACATCTTCACAAACAGCTACACAACAGAAATATCAAGATGACTGTAAGGATAAGCGAAGCAAATGAAGTTGTGAAAGCATATAGCCATCGTGAAAGATACCTAATGATGAGCAAGAAGAATCCTAACTTGCTTAAACTGAGAGAGGAACTTGGACTGGAACTATACTAAATCATCCTAAAGAAAAAAGAATGAAAAAAAGCATAAAGCTCAATCCAATTTATCATACGCATTTTCACCTTTTGAATGGAAAAAGGATGAAAAAAACATAAATCTCAATAGCATAGCAAATGTATTCATAGTACCATAACAAAAAGCCCTATCACTTTCCATACTGAGTGGCACAGTGATAGGACTTGTAGTATTGTATATATAAGTAACGTTACAAACTTAAATCATGATTTCTCATTCTATATTCTGCCATTTCCTCATATTTAGTACCAGGACGTCCATAGTTGCAATAAGGATAAATTGATATACCTCCTCTTGGGGTAAATATACCTGTTACCTCAATATACTTTGGATTCATCAACTTTATCAAATCTTTCATTATGATGTTTACACAGTCTTCATGAAAATCACCATGATTTCTGAAACTGAAAAGGTAAAGTTTCAGGCTCTTGCTCTCTACCATCTTTACATCTGGCAGATAGCTTATGCGTATTTCTGCAAAGTCAGGCTGACCGGTAATAGGACAAAGACTTGTAAACTCAGGACAATTGAAACGCACCCAGTAGTCATTATCAGGATGTTTGTTTTCAAATGACTCCAACACTTCAGGAGCATAATCCTGACGATAAACAGTACTGCCACCCAAAAGGGTCAATTCATCTTTTCTATCCATCTTTATATAATTTACTTAATGAAATCAGTTCCGCATCTATGTGTCACGAATTCCATACTGACAAGCGAAATCTAAAATCTAGGATTACTAGCCTAATATTATAACAATGCGATATTATTTTTTCGACAAAAGATACTTATTCAGACCTTCATTTCTCAATTTGCATGCAGGACAATGACCACAACCATCACCCTTCACACCATTGTAACAAGTAAGAGTTTCGTTTCTAACCAAATCAAGTACTCCCAGTTCATCGGCCAACGCCCAAGTCTGCGACTTATCTATCCACATAAGCGGAGTATGTATAACGAACTGCTCGTCCATGGCAAGATTAAGAGTAACATTGAGAGACTTTATAAAAGAGTCTCTACAGTCGGGATAACCGCTGAAATCAGTCTGTGAAACACCTGTCACCAAATGATTTATTCCATGCTCGCGTGCATATACAGCAGCTATACTCATGAAAAAAAGATTCCTTCCTGGCACAAAAGTGTTTGGACAACCGTCTTCTGGCTTTTCTTCATCCATCTTTATAGAGGTGTCTGTAAGAGAATTTCTTCCAAGGCTACCTATAAACGAAACGTCCATTACATCGAAATGCACTCCCGCCTTTTCGGCTATATGGCGTGCTATCTCAACCTCGCCTACATGCTTCTGCCCATAAACGAAACTTAGCGCATATACTTTGCTGAAATGTTTCTTTGCCCAAAAAAGACATGTAGTGGAGTCTTGCCCCCCGCTGAAAACTACAAGGGAGGCACCATTATTCATTTTCATATCAGATTTCCTTTATTTTCAATACATTGTATGAAATGTTATCATCGTAAACATCACTGTCGTCTACACGCTTGATATAGCTTACTACACGAATTGTAGCCGGAAGAATTATTATTTCATAAAGAGTCTTAAGAACCACCTGAACTATCATCAGATTGATAAGTTCGTTTCCCGGAATCAAACCTCCAAAAGCTAAAGGAAAGAATATGATGGAATCGGCACTTTCACCTGCAATGGTAGAGACAACGGCACGAAGAGAAAAATTCTTTCCATGAGAAGCAATCTTCATCTTGCTCATGACATAAGCATTGATGAAAGAGCCAACAAGAAAAGCTATAAGACTGGCAGCAGCAATACGTGGAGCAAAGCCGAATACAAAATCAAAACCTTCCCTACCTTCCCAAAAAGGAGCACCAGGAAGAGCAACGGCTATCTTGCCCAAAGCTACTACCATGAAATTCATAAGGAATCCCATCCAGATTATAAGGCGGGCCTTACGGAAACCCCACACTTCAGCTATACAGTCATTGATAATGTAAGAAATTGGAAATACTATAAGTCCGGCAGTTACAGTGATAGGACCGATTTGCACTACTTTGGTCTCTAAAAGATTAGCTGCTATAAGGCAGACACAAAAAACAATACCCAAGACCATGAAAGGTACTGACACAAGATTTTCTTTTTTCATTGTTCCTGTTTTTTACGTGGTGTTCTAGAATACACGACCGTTATTCACGGCATCACATGTTTAAAATACTCTGTTTTATTAAAATCGGGTGCAAAGATATGAAGTATTTGCGAATTACACAAGAAAAAATTAAATTTGTCTCAGCATCCACAATACAAGACTGATTCATAAGAACTATCTTTAAACAAGACGGACAGATACCTATTGATGGGTTGCCATACAAAAAAATGTAATGACTATATACACTATATGAGAAAAAAAGAACTTTACACCAAAGTAATAGAATATTTTGAAAAAGCCATGCCCGTAGCAGAAACAGAGCTACACTACTCAAACCCTTTCGAACTGCTGATAGCAGTTATACTAAGTGCTCAATGTACAGACAAGCGCGTAAATATGATAACTCCATCTCTTTTTCATGACTACCCCACTCCAGAAGCTCTTGCAGCAAGTACTCCGGAAGTCATTTTTGAATATATACGTAGTGTGAGCTATCCCAACAATAAGGCCAAGCACCTTGTAGGTATGGCACAAATGCTTGTTAAGGATTTCAACAGTACGGTTCCTGATACACTAGAAAAACTTGTGAAACTGCCGGGAGTAGGAAGAAAAACAGCGAATGTCATACAAAGTGTAGTGTTCAACAAGGCAGCCATGGCTGTAGATACACATGTATTCAGGGTTAGCCACAGAATAGGTCTGGTTACAAAATCGTGTACCACTCCGCTGGCAACAGAAAATTATCTGATGAAATATATCCCAAAAGATATTGTACCAAAGGCTCATCACTGGCTTATACTGCACGGCAGATATGTGTGTACTGCACGTTCGCCAAAGTGCAGCGAATGCGGACTGAACGGAATATGTGCCCAGTCTCTTAAAGTAAACTAACAAAATTGTAATACTGAAAAGATATTCATAATCATCAGCTACAATACATAAAAGACAATTACAGGTACAGCGACAACATACCGTAAACATTGAGACAGAAATTCAAACTGTGTCAATCCTAAATAAGCCTGATT
>JAHHQV010000015.1 GCA_020026175.1 Phocaeicola sp.
CCCTTTCAAGAATGAAAATCTTGCGTCCTAACCGATAGACGAACGGGCCATCCTAGATTCGGATTTACCGAATTCTTTATTGTTTTATGAGTTATTTTCTCATTTCGGGTGCAAAGGTACGGTTTTTTTTTGAAAATGCAAGCCTTTTGCGATTTTATATTAGTTAAAAAATAAAAACCCGACATTTGAATTATCAAAAAAAAGATTTCAAATATCGGATTTTTAATGAACTAGGGGTTCTTTATGTTGTTTATTATCAAATCTTTATGTAACGTGTATGTATACAAATTAAAACTCTACATACAATTGACACTCAAATCTTTATTTTTTTATTTCTTCTATGTTCCTGTTTATTTCCTCGTCACTAATAGAATAATTAGTAAGGTTTCCTGCCAGATATTGGTCGTATGCACTCATGTCTATAAGACCATGTCCTGAAAGATTGAATAGTATAACCTTTTCTTCACCTGTTTCGATACATTTTTTTGCTTCATCAATAGCAGCAGCAATGGCATGGCATGATTCAGGAGCAGGTATAATACCTTCAGCTTTTGCAAAAAGAACGCCTGCTTCAAAAGAATCCAATTGTTTGATGTCTACAGCTTCCATAAGTCCGTCTTTCAGAAGTTGTGATACAATTACGCCTGCTCCATGATATCTAAGCCCTCCTGCATGTATATTAGCCGGGGCAAAGTTATGTCCCAATGTGAACATCGGTAGGAGTGGAGTATATCCAGCTTCGTCACCAAAATCATATTCAAATTTACCTCTTGTAAGTTTAGGACATGAAGCAGGTTCAGCAGCTATGTATCTTGTTTTTTTACCTTCCAATATAGTATGTCTCATAAAAGGGAAACAAATACCTCCAAAATTAGAGCCCCCACCAAAACATCCGATGATTATGTCGGGATATTCACCTGCCATTTTCATTTGTTTTTCGGCTTCAAGTCCTATTACTGTCTGATGAAGTGTGACATGGCTTAAAACCGAACCTAATGTATATTTGCATTTAGGGGTTGTACTGGCTAGCTCTATAGCTTCTGATATAGCAGTACCAAGAGACCCCTGATGGTTGGGGCATTTAGTAAGAATATCTTTTCCAGCACGTGTAGACATAGAAGGAGAAGGTGTAACTTGTGCACCAAAAGTCTGCATAATACTTCTTCTGTATGGTTTTTGTTCGTAGCTTATCTTTACTTGATAAACAGCAGCTTCAAGTCCGAATACTTTTGCTGCATAAGATAAGGCAGCTCCCCATTGTCCTGCACCTGTTTCGGTGGTAACATTCGTTACTCCTTCCTTTTTGCAGTAATAAGCTTGAGGTAAGGCCGAATTAATTTTATGCGAACCTATAGGGCTTACACTTTCATTCTTGAAATAGATATGTGCTGGAGTTCCAAGCGCCTTCTCCAGACCATACGCACGTACAAGTGGAGTACTTCTGTAATATTTGTACATATCTCTTACTTCCTCAGGTATTTCTATCCATGCGTCTTTTTGATTCAGTTCTTGGTGACACAATTCTTTTGCAAATATTGGGTATAAGTCTTCTTCTTTAAGCGGTTCTCTTGTTACGGGATTAAGAGGAGGCATAGGCTTGTTTTTCATGTCAGCCTGAATGTTATACCAGTGTGTAGGAATTTCTTCTTCTTTAAGAAAGTATCTTTTTTGTTTGTTGTTCATGTCATATTTGTTTAAAAACTTCCCAAATATAGATAAAAAAGTTATTCAAACAAATGGTTTGATGTATTATTGTCTACTTTTTATCTAATATTCCTTTTATTTAGTGCTTGCTGATACCTGTATGCATTAATTTGATGCTCTCTTAGAGATGAAGCAAAGTTGTGTGTGCCAGAAAAATCTTCTTTGGCACACATGTATATGTAGTTATGGCGTGCATAGTTCAACACACTGTTCAGACCTATAACAGAAGGTATTCTTATAGGACCTGGTGGTAGTCCGTTTATTTTGTATGTATTGTATGGGCTTTCTACTTCCAGATGTTTGAACAGGATTCTTTTCAGTCCGAAATCTTGTAGGCTAAATTTCACGGTAGGGTCAGCCTGTAGAGGTATGCCTCTTTTCAGACGATTGATATAAAGTCCAGCCACTAAAGGTTTTTCTCCATTGTTTGCAGTTTCTTCTTCTACAATAGATGCCAATGTACAGATTTCTATCTTTGATAGTCCTAAAGAGTTCGCTTTTGCAGTCCTTTCTTCATTCCAGAAAGAGTCGTATTCTTTTTTTATTCGCTTGATAAAACCTTCTGCTGTCATATTCCAATACACTTCATATGTGTTGGGGATAAACAAGGCAGGCAATGTGTTTTTATTGAATCCCATATTGGCGATATAGCTACTGTCGTTAAGCAGTTTCATTATGTCTGTTGAGTCTGCCATAATCTGTCGTGAAACTCTTCCTATAAGCTTGTCTACCGTTCTTGTGCTTGGAACTATGAGTCTTACAGGAGTTTGGCTTCCAGATTTTAATTTTCTGAAAGCATCTATTGTTCTTGTTTCAGAGTCTAGCCTATATGCTCCCGTATGGATATTGTCACTATAATTGTTCAGCCATGACAAGAATTTTATACCTTTTATAGTAGAAGGATTTAGTTTTCGTTCTATTTTGGTATAAATAGAATCTATATCGTCGTTTTCGTCAATATATATATAAGTTGGGTATTCAGTTCTAAAAGGTTTGCTGAATAACAACATATATGCACCAACTGCGATACATATAAAAAAAATGACACTTATAGTGATTGTTGTAGCTATAATTTTCTTTTTCATACAAAGTTGATTATGGCATAATGGTTTTGATGTTCTTTAAAAGCACAAGAAGGAGATATTAAAAGTCCTATATCAAAAAGATATACCATAAATATAAAACTTATGATTATAATCTTGGTCTAGGATTTTTACATATCTCCTTCTTTATTATTATACAATTTGTAAATTAGTCAAAAAGGCTTCTGAACTTATTGAATATTTTCTCTTTCAGACTAGTGTTTGGCTTGAAACTTTCAGATTCTTGCCATTTTTCCAATGCTTGTCTTTCTTCTTTTGTAAGTGTTTCAGGAATATATACGCTTACATTTACAAGCAAGTCTCCAGTACCTGTACTATATCCGTAGCTGTTAATGTTAGGAAGTCCTTTACCTCTCAGGCGCAGAACCTTTCCTGGTTGGGTTCCTGCATCTATCTTTATTTTGGCTTTTCCATCAATTGTAGGTATCTCTACAGTCGATCCAAGAGCAGCTTGAGGTACACTCAGAAGTAGATTGTATATCAAATCGCTTTCATCTCTTATAAGTTCAGGATGCTTTTCTTCTTCTATAAGAACCAGCAAATCTCCAGCTACTCCGTTGTGCTTTCCTGCATTACCTTTGCCGTTTATAGTTACTTGCATACCTTCTGCAACTCCTGCCGGAATCTTGACAGTTACCACTTCGTCACCATAAACAACGCCTTCTCCGTTACACTCTTTACATTTGTTTTTGATGATTTTACCTTCACCATTACACTGAGGGCAGACGCTTTGTGTTTGCATCATGCCGAAAATGCTTTGTTGTGTACGTGTTACGCTACCTGTTCCATGACATGTAGGACATGTTTCTGTTCCGCTATTACCTTCGGCACCCGAACCATGACAATGATTACATGTAACATATTTTTTTACTTTGAATTTCTTTTCAGTGCCTTCTGATATTTCCTTCAGTGTAAGTTTTGCTTTTAATCTCAGGTCGGCTCCTCTGAATTTGCGTTGTCTTTGTTGGGCACCGCCACCTCCAAATCCTCCGAAACCTCCGAAGCCACCACCGTGTCCTCCGAAAATATCACCGAACATAGAGAAAATATCATCCATAGACATACCTTGTCCGCCAAATCCTCCATAACCGCCTCCGGCAGCTCCATCAACTCCGGCATGTCCAAATTGGTCATATCTGGCTCTTTTGTCTTGATTGCTCAACACTTCATAAGCTTCAGCAGCTTCTTTAAACTTTTCTTCAGCTTCCTTGTTTCCCGGATTCTTGTCAGGGTGATATTGGATAGCTTTTTTTCGGTATGCTTTTTTTATTTCATCAGCCGATGCGGTTTTCTCAACCCCAAGGACTTCGTAGTAATCTCTTTTTGTAGCCATAACAGTGATGATTAAAATATTATTGTGCAACTACCACTTTAGCGTGGCGTATAACTTTATCATTCAATTTGTATCCAGTTTGTACACAATCCAGAACTTTTCCTTTCTTGTCTTCTTCCTGAGTTGGTACTAGAGCTATAGCTTCATGAAAATCAGTGTCAAATGATTCACCTATAGGTTCCATTTTTGTCAGTCCTTCATGGCCGAGGTTCTTCAGGAATTTCTGATAAATAAGGTCAATGCCTTCATACATGGCTTTTACGTCATCGGTTTTCTGCATGTTTTGTAAAGCTCGTTCCAAATCATCCAATATAGGCAATACTGCAGTAATAGCTTTTTCGCTGCCATTTTTTATTAATTCAGCTTTTTCTTTCAATGTACGCTTGCGGTAATTGTCGAATTCAGCAGAAAGACGCAGGTATTTATCCTTATAGTCTTCGAGCAACTGCTTTGTTTCTTCCAGCTCATTGTTCAACTTTTCTTCTGCTGTAAGTTCTTTTTCAGCTTCCTTCTCATTTGTTTGATTTTCAGTATTGTTGTTTTCTGCTGTTTCGGTATTTTCCTGAGTATTTTCAGCTTCATTGTTTTTCAATACTTCTTCTGGAGTATGATTTTCTTTTGTACTCATAGCTTTATATCGTTTTTTTATTATTAATCTAAAAAATAAGTTGTACATACCATATGTCGGACACATACCATATGTCGGACACATACCATATGTCGGACACATTATGTATCTACAAATTCTGTGCCTGTAATGGTAAATGTTTGTAAGAGCTGGCAAAAATACTAAAAAACTGACATACTGACATAAGAAAACACATAAAATCCCCAAGTCTTGCCATGATATATAACTTCTTAAATTGTATATTAACCGAATTATCTGTACCTTTGCAGACAGATAATAATGTAAATACATAATATAAGAAGAATGATTACAGTTTCAAATGTAGCCGTACAATTTGGTAAAAGAGTATTGTACAATGATGTGAACATGAAGTTCACAAACGGTAATATTTATGGTGTCATCGGTGCAAACGGTGCGGGTAAATCAACTTTCTTGAAAGTGATTTCGGGCGAGTTGGATCCTACTAAAGGTAGTGTTACTTTAGGTCCGGGCGAACGTCTCTCTGTATTGAGTCAGGACCACTTCAAGTTTGATGAACATACCGTTCTTGATACAGTGCTTATGGGGCATACGGTTCTTTGGGACATAATGAAGCAGCGTGAAGTGTTATATGCCAAAGAAGACTTTACTGACGAAGACGGTATTAAGGCAGCGGAATTGGAAGAGAAGTTTGCCGAGTTGGAAGGATGGAATGCTGAAAGTGACGCTGCAATACTTCTCAGTGGTCTTGGAATAAAGGAAGACAAGCATTTTACACTTATGGGTGACCTTAGTGGTAAGGAAAAGGTTCGTGTAATGTTGGCTCAGGCTCTTTTCGGCAATCCGGACAACTTGCTTCTTGACGAGCCTACCAATGACCTTGACATGGAAACTGTAACTTGGCTTGAAGAATATCTTTCCAATTTTGAACATACAGTGCTTGTTGTCAGTCACGACCGTCACTTCCTCGATTCAGTTTGTACTCATACGGTAGACATTGACTTTGGAAAAGTCAATCTGTTTGCCGGCAATTATAGCTTCTGGTACGAATCAAGTCAGCTTGCTTTGCGTCAGCAGCAGAATCAGAAGGCTAAAGCCGAAGAAAAGCGTAAGGAATTGGAAGAATTCATACGCCGTTTCTCTGCCAATGTTGCTAAATCAAAACAGACAACAAGCCGCAAGAAGATGCTTGAAAAACTTAATGTTGACGAAATCAAGCCTTCTTCACGAAAATACCCAGGCATTATTTTCACTATGGATCGCGAACCGGGTAATCAAATACTTGAAGTATCGGGCCTTCGTGCAGAAACAGAGGAAGGAACAGTACTGTTCAATGACGTAAACTTCAATGTAGAAAAAGGAGACAAGATTGTGTTCCTCAGTCGCGACCCTCGTGCCATGACTGCTTTGTTCGAGATAATAAACGGTAATCGTAAGGCACAGGCTGGACACTATAATTGGGGTGTGACTATAACTACAGCTTATCTTCCTGTAGATAATACAGATTATTTTGATACAGACCTCAACTTAGTAGAATGGTTGAGCCAGTATGGTGTAGGCAATGAAGTTGAGATGAAGGGATTCCTTGGACGTATGTTATTCTCAGGCGAAGAAGTGCTTAAGAAAGTGAATGTACTTTCAGGAGGAGAGAAGATGCGTTGTATGATAGCACGTATGCAGATGCGTAATGCCAATTGTCTTATCCTTGACACACCTACAAACCATTTGGACTTGGAGTCTATTCAGGCATTCAACAATAACCTGAAGCAATACAAGGGCAATGTATTATTCTCGTCTCATGACCACGAGTTCATTCAGACTGTAGCCAATCGTATTATCGAACTTACTCCAAACGGCATAATCGACAAGATGATGGAATACGATGAGTACGTAACTTCTGAACATATCAAGGAGATGCGTGTCCGTATGTATGGAGAATAAAACTTATTTCAGAAATTCATTTCCAAATGATAGAGGGAGCAGATTTTTTGTTCCCTCTATTTTGTATATACAGTCTTCTCCATAGAGGTAGAAAATTATGTCGTGACTAAATCTGTTTTCTGTTTCAAGCAATACTTGTCTGCACGAACCACAAGGAGTGACTGGCCCTTTGGTGAAACCGTTTTTATCTTTTGCAGCTATTGCTATGGCAAGTACTTTTTTCTTAGGATATTGTGAATTGGCATAAAATATGGCAGTTCTTTCAGCACACATTCCTGAAGGGTAGGCCACATTTTCCTGATTGCTTCCTTCTACTATCGTATCGTCTTCCAGCATAACAGCAGCCCCCACATTAAACATTGAATATGGAGCATAGCTTCCTTCTGTTGCCCTTTTAGCCGATTCTATCAGTTTGTATTCCTCCGGACCAAGTTCTTCTATACTGCATTTTTGCAATAATATTTCAATTTTAAGATATTCCATAAGAATTTCAATTATCTGTTTCCGCTAATTTAGCAAAAAGATTCAATTATCATTATCAAAATTTCCAATTAAAATTAAAACGTTTTGTAGTTTTATGTATAATATGATATTGTTTTGTATTTTTACGTCGTTAAAATAGTGTTTTAAATTAAAAGAAAATTTATTATGAGAAATCTTTTTATCGTCGTAGCAATTATAATGTGCGTGTTTGGAACAGTTGGCGTATATGCACAACATACAGTGGCCGATAATAACGGATATATAGTCAAGGTAGGTGATACAGCACCTGATTTTGAGATGCAGCTCACGGATGGCTCTAAAGTAAGATTGTCAGAGTTAAGAGGTAAGATTGTGATGCTTCAGTTTACTGCAAGCTGGTGTGGAGTTTGTCGTAAGGAAATGCCTTTTATTGAAAGTGATATATGGCAGAAACATAAAGGAAACAAAAACTTTGCTTTATATGGAATAGACCGTGATGAGCCATTGGAAAGAGTAAAGTTGTTTATAAAGCAGACAAAGGTTACATATCCTTTGGCCCTTGATCCTGGAGCTGATATCTTTGCAAAATATGCAGAACGTAAATCAGGAATCACAAGAAATGTGTTGATAGATTCAAATGGTAAAATAGTAATGCTTACAAGGCTATACAATGAAGAAGAATTCAAATCTCTTTGCGACAAGATTGACGAACTGCTGAAATATTAATTGTAAGTATGAAGTATATATTGTTTTTTATTTCTCTCTTTTTTGTTCTTTCATCTTTTTCTCAAACAAAAAAAGAGTCTCTTTTCGGCAGTAAATACTCTACATACAAAGTAGAGTCATCTTCTCTAAAAGGTGCGGTTTTCTATCTTGTAAGTGGACATGGAGGTCCAGACCCAGGATGCATAGGCAAATTCCAAGGTAAGGAATTGCACGAAGATGAATATGCATACGACATTGTACTTCGCCTAGGCAGAGAATTGCTAAAGCGAGGTGCAAAAGTATATTTTATCATTCAGGATTCAAGGGACGGAATACGTGACTCTTATGTTCTGAACAACAGTAAACGCGAGACGTGTATGGGCAAGTCTATACCGCTCAATCAGTTGGAAAGACTGAAGCAGAGAAGTGTTGCCATCAATAATTTATACAATAATGATGCAAGCAGTTATAAGCGTGCTATATTTGTTCATGTAGACAGTCGTTCACGTAGTGCCCAGACTGACGTTTATTTTTATCATGCAGAAAACAGCAAATATGGCAAGCGCTTGGCTACACACATCAAGAAGACCTTTTATAACAAATATAAGAAGCATCAGCCAGGACGAGGCTTTGACGGAACTGTAAGCGAGAGGAATCTGTATGTATTAAGAAATACAACGCCTGTCGCAGTATTTATGGAATTGGGAAATATACAGAATTCTTTAGATCAGAAACGTTTGGTGCTTCCTAACAATCGTCAGGCTATGGCAAATTGGATTGTAGAAGGAATTATGGCGGATTATAAACATAGAAAGAGATAAAAACCTTTGGATCTTCCGTAAAATAAAACAACTTTAAAAAACTTAATACATGAAATCAAGGGTTATCATATTGTTAATGTTTTCTTTAGGAGTACTGCTCTTTTCGGCAGGTTCTTATGGCTTTTATACATTATATGACCATTCACTGAAAACTGAAAAGACTGTTGGAGTGGTAGAACGCATTGATGTACGAAAAGAGTATAATCATCATAGAGTAAGACACAGGCTGACAAATTCAATTAATTATAAAAGAACGGCTATTATAAATTATGAAACAAAGGAATATGGCAATATGAAAACCAGTGTAGAGTTGTCTAATCCATTTATATTCCAAGATACAGAACTTTCTGTATGGTATTATCCTAATCATGCTAAGTCTATAATTATACCTTTTGATTATGTGGTAATATGGGGTTTTATGTTTCTTATAGGTATATCTCTTGTTGGGTTTGGAGTCGTTGTAATAAGAAAAGGCAATACATGATATATATTAACTTATAAATGATAGATTTATGGAAAAATGTAAAGTTGTTGTTTTAGGAATATGTTTGTCATCATTCATGACTACCGTACCCGTAATGGCTCAGTTCAATCTAAAGAAAGCTGTCAGTGGAGCTGCAAAAATGACAAAGGCTATAACCGTAACAGATGAGCAGATGGCCGAGTATGTAAAAGAGTACATTGACTGGATGGATAAGCACAATCAGGTTTGTCCCGATGACAATGAGTATTCAATCAGACTAAAAAAACTAACAGAAGGATTAGATGATGCCGATGGAATACCATTGAACTTCAAAGTCTATTATGTCACAGATGTCAATGCTTTTGCATGTGCTGATGGTAGTGTACGTGTATTTTCTTCATTGATGGACATTATGAGTGATGAAGAACTGCTCGGGGTGATAGGTCACGAAATAGGTCATGTGGCACATCGTGATTCAAAGAAAGGTTTCCGCACTGCAATGATGACTTCTGCTTTAAGGGATGGACTCTCTTCACAAGGAGGAAAGATTACAAAACTCACAGACTCACAATTAGGCGATTTGACAGAAGCTTTGGTGAATGCCAAACATTCTCGTACTCAGGAATGTGATGCGGACGATTATGGATATGAATTTTTAAAGAAAGCAGGTAAGAATCCATGGTCTATGGCTTTATCATTCAAGCGGCTTAAAGAACTTCAAGAACAGTCTGCCAAGGGTGGGGGAAATAAGCTTAACCAGTTGTTTTCTACTCATCCCGACCTTGATATGAGAATAAAGCGTATGGAAGAACGTGCAATTAACGATGGAATAGAAAAGCCTGTAGATTCTCCTTCAAAAGAAAAGTGATAACCACCTTTTACATAAAAATATTTTAAATAACATTAGTATAAAAACAATTGGCTGTTAGGATAAAATGAAGACAATACTTTACCAATGTATTAAGTCATTTATCTTAACAGCCATTTTTGTTGTCAATAAGTTGATTCCTGTTATTTAATAATTAAGATTGATAATACCTCTCTGTACATACTTTGTCAAACCTCTCTATATAATCTCGTATATTTTGAGGAAGAAACTCAATGGTTAACATTGTCATTGTGATTTCATGAATGTTTTTGTCCAATACCGGGATTATGTAGAAACATTTTTAGTAGCAGTCATATTATATGTTGGTTTAACATTTATACAAAAAGACTGATTTTATAATCAATTAAAAATTTACACAGGTAATATAAGCATTCTCATATAGATGCCTTATATGAAGTTTCTGTTCGTCAGACCAGATGTTTGCCGCCAGCTTCTTTCAGATTCCAACTCGCGATGGACACCCTTGCTATTGGCTGTATGATTCCCACTATTAGGGTTCATTGGGGACTTGCACCCGTTAGCTAATACTCATGCCGAGCATACAAAAAAAAACTCCCACGATTCAAAGAATTGCAGGAGTTCAATATTATAGCTTTCAAGTTATCAATTACTTGCTCAAAGCAGTAGCAACGTCAACAGCACAAGCTACAGTACAACCTACCATAGGGTTGTTACCGATACCCAAGAATCCCATCATTTCTACGTGAGCAGGAACTGATGAAGAACCAGCGAACTGAGCATCTGAGTGCATACGACCCATAGTATCTGTCATACCATAAGAAGCAGGACCAGCAGCCATGTTATCTGGGTGAAGTGTACGACCTGTACCACCACCTGATGCTACTGAGAAATATGGCTTACCAGCAAGAACGCGTTCTTTCTTGTAAGTACCTGCAACTGGATGCTGGAAACGAGTTGGGTTAGTAGAGTTACCTGTGATAGATACGTCTACACCTTCGTGCCACATGATAGCTACACCTTCACGAACGTCATCAGCACCATAGCATTTTACTTTAGCACGAGGACCATCAGAGTAAGCTACTTCGTTAACGACTTTCAATTCTCCTGTATAGTAGTCGAACTGAGTCTGAACGTAAGTAAATCCGTTGATACGAGAGATAATCTGAGCTGCGTCTTTTCCAAGACCGTTCAAGATACAACGTAGAGGTTCTTTACGAACTTTGTCAGCTTTTGCAGCGATTTTGATTGCACCTTCAGCAGCAGCGAAAGATTCGTGACCTGCCAAGAATGCGAAACATTTAGTTTCTTCGCGAAGCAACATAGCTGCAAGGTTACCATGGCCGATACCTACCTTACGGTCGTCTGCTACAGAACCTGGGATACAGAATGCCTGCAAACCGATACCGATTGCTTCAGCAGCTTCAGCGGCGTTTGAGCAGCCTTTCTTAAGAGCGATAGCTGTACCTACTACGTATGCCCATTTTGCATTTTCGAAGCAGATAGGCTGAGTTTCTTCACAAGTCTTATAAGGATCAAGACCATACTGTTCGCAGATAGCGTTTGCTTCTTCGATGTCTTTGATACCGTTTGCGTTCAAAGCAGCAAGAATCTGTTTGATACGACGGTCCTGGCTTTCAAATTTTACTTCTCTAATCATAATGTTCTTTCCTCCTTATATTATTCGTGACGTGGATCAATGTGTTTAACTGCACCCTGTTCTGCTGTGAAGCGTCCGTAAGTACCAGTTACTTTCTTCAATGCTTCGTTTGCATCAGTACCTTTCTTGATTTCATCCATGAACTTGCCGAGGTGTACGAATTCGTAACCGCAGATTTCATCGTTCTTGTCCAATGCGATAGTTTTGATATAGCCTTCAGCCATTTCAAGGTAACGAGGACCTTTAGCCAATGTTCCGTAAAGTGTACCTACCTGGCTGCGGAGACCTTTACCTAAGTCTTCAAGACCTGCACCAATCATAAGACCGCCTTCAGAGAAAGCTGACTGAGTACGACCGTAAACGATCTGTAGGAACAATTCACGCATAGCTGTATTGATAGCGTCGCAAACTAAGTCTGTGTTCAAAGCTTCAAGAATTGTCTTACCTGGAAGAATTTCAGAAGCCATTGCTGCTGAGTGAGTCATACCAGAGCAACCGATTGTTTCTACCAAAGCTTCCTGGATTACACCTTCCTTAACGTTAAGAGTTAGTTTACAAGCACCCTGCTGAGGAGCGCACCAACCAATACCGTGAGTCAAACCTGAAATGTCTTTTATTTCTTTTGATTTAACCCATTTTCCTTCTTCAGGAATTGGAGCTGGACCATGATTAGGTCCTTTTTTTACAACACACATGTGTTCAACTTCGTGTGAATAAGTCATATTCTTTACGTTTTTATTAATAAAAAAAGTATTTCGTAAAACCATGAATAAGGGCACACTTGCGCTTATCCGTTTGCAAAGTTACTTTTTTTATTTGGTTATGCAACTCAGCTTGTGAAACTTTTTCTTACATTTTATAATTATTTTCTCTTGCCAGAGTCCTTTGTAAAGTCTGCTTTGCAAGAAATCCTCAATGTAGGCATTGAAAACTTTTGCCGGAGTTACCTTATTGCTCTGCTTTTTTCGACGGGGCTAAATAGAAGAATGGTGAGAATGAATACATATCATCTATTTTTTCGACTGCATCTGCCTGTGCAACCGGTATGGTGATATTGTCTTCTTTCAGTGAGATTCTTGATATTCGTCCGGTGCGTGATGCCCTGTTCACTTCTGGTGTCTTTATTATTACAAGGTCAGTGATGTTGGCTATATACAAATCTCGTGTGTCTGGCTGTATACCCATTTTGATATTGCCCGAGATGCCACTTGACATATTGATGTCTTCTTGCGGGATTGTGTAGAAAATTTCCATTGTGGCATCTGTATCGTTTAGACTCATGCAATACACTTTGTCTTTGTCTGTTCGTTTTCCGGGAACAAAAATCTGATTTCCTTTTTCGTCATATATCATGTCTTTGCTTGATACGTTTGTGGGAAGGCTGAATTGTTTCACTATTTTCATGTCGGATGTTGTTATCAGTGTATTGTTCTTTTTTGATGTGGCTAAGATATATCCGTCGTTCAGCAGGTATATTTCGTCCGTTCTTCCCGGTATGGACAACTTCGATTCCAGCATGAAATTGTCAGAATTATATTTTTCTAGAGACTTATCTGTCTTGTTGTAAATGAATAGGCTACCGTTGTACGCTTCCACTCTTGAATCTCTGTTGTAATTTATGCTTTTTGCAAGGCTTATGTTTCCGTTTTCTACTAGATCTATGTTGTATATTTCGTTGTTGCCTACGCCGTAAATTGCTTTTTTGTCGGATACGGCAAACATGAAGTCGATAGTTTTGTCTGTTTCCGGTTTGTAATTTACTTCTCGTTCTACGTGCAGGTCTTTAGCTCTTATTATGGTTATTTTTGATGGAGAATTATCTTCTTTGATATAGCTGTATTTGGAAAATACGAAGAAGTAATCTCCCGTTTTTTGTAGTTTGCTTTCAAAACCCAAACCAATGTCTGATCCACATTCTTTCATTATATTGTTCGAAAAATTGTACTCGTGTGATATTGCCATAAGCCTGGCTTGTGGTACATTCCTTTCGGCTTCGAAGCCAGCTCCTAAAGTTGGTTTTTGGCTTTGGTCTAGAGTGAACATATATCCTTCAAACTGTTCGTATGTTGTCGGCTTGTCGGGAGTCTGTTCTGTTTCGCTTTGACTGTTTTCTCCGTTGTTCTCTTCTGGAACATTCTCTTCTGGTTTTTCCTGTATTTCAGGTTTGTCGTCCGAACATGAAACGATGCCTATACTTGATGAAAGGCAAAAGATGATACTGAAAAGTAATACTTTGTTTTTGCTATATGCGAAATTTTTCATAAAATCTTGTGTAGGAATATAATGCCGGATTCTATAAAAGTATTAGAAATCCGGCATTTATTTGATAAGTAGTAATGATTTGGGATAATTATTGTTTAATGTTGTTTCCTTCGATCCTGAATGTTGTGTAAACGACTCCGTAATATACTCCGTCTACAATATATGGATGGGCTACTTTTGGAGGCATTTTTCCTGTAAGATTGTTGTTAGACAGGTCTACGGCTACAAGAAGAGGTTGTTTTTCACCTCCCAATTGAGAGGGGATTTCTCCTTCGAACTTGTTGTTTTCAAGATATAGCAGTCCGAGGCTTTCTATTTCCGATAATACGGTAGGGATGGGGCCGGTGTAGTTGTTGTCGCTTAAAGAAAGTCTGATGAGTTTTTTTAAATTTGACAATGTAGACGGTATCGTACCAGAAAAATTATTTTCATTGCCATAGAATTCTTTCAGCGATGACATGTCTCCCATTTCTGAAGGTAGTTCGCCCGAGAGTTCGTTTCCTGCAACAAATAAGGTTTCGAGTTTGTTTAACTGGCCGATAGAAGCAGGCAGTTCTCCAGATAATTTGCATCTTGCTATATCTAGATAAGTAAGATTGCTTAAGTTTCCTATTTCCTGAGGTATTTCTCCGCTGAACTTGTTTCTTCCCAAAACTATGTATCTTGCGTTCTTCAGATTGCAGATTTCCTGAGGTATTTCTCCTGTAAGCAATGTGTTTTCGTCTTTTTCGATATAGTTGTTTTGTGTAAGATCCCAAGGTGCTCCCCATAAATCGAGAGTATCTATAGCTACCAGATTACCTATTTTGGAAGATAAAGAGCCGTGTATGTCGGTAAATCTCATCTTCCATACTTTAAGATTCTCCAGATTGTACAGTTCTTCTGGTATAGTTCCTCCCAATTTGTAGTTGTCTGACAAGACAAGTGACTTCAGTTCGTTCAAGTTCCCTATTTCCTTAGGCAATTCTCCCGAAAGTTTGTTGCCGCCAAGACGCAATGAAACAACTCTTTCTTCTCCGTTAATGATTTCTGTTCTTACTCCATACCATGTTTTCAGTTCCGAACCGCTTTTCAGCCAGTTATTCTTTGTGCTCCATTTTTCTCCGTTGGTGGAATTGTAGAATGCTACCAATGCCAGACTGTCTGTCTTGTAACTTGGTCCGTCGTTTTGTACAGCTTCTTCGGATGTCTGGTTTCTTGAACCTTCTTCCTGCATTTCTTGAAGTGTTGAGAGCTGGTTGTCGCAGCTTGTGAAGCCTATAAGACTGCTAATTAGAAGTAGTCTTGCTGCCAATTTGTTTTTTTTATTCATATCTGTTGTCAATTAAAATAAATGTGTATTTCTTTGTCTTCAATCGGTTACCTCTATAATGGATTATTGACTAACAACAGACTTTTTTCTACTTGTTGAATGGGTGATAATTTATTATGTGAAAATACCATATATTGGTATTCAAAGCCTATTATTGGACTTGGACATATAAATTATAATGTATATAAAAGTATGCTGACATCTCCTTCATCCCACGGAAGTAATGACTGTTTGCTTTATAGCAAAATCAATGGCAGGTATTCTGACTTACTCCCATATATTATCACATCGCCTTCCCATTTCTATAAAAACAGTGACCGAACCTTTATCAAGTGAAGTACATGAATGTAAGTTCTATGATGTGATATTTGATAGAGTTTACAGCAGCGGGACTGTTCAGGATTTTCACCTGATTCCCTTTTTAATCGCATTAGCTATAGCTGCGAACCATTAACGATGCAAATGTAGAAACAAAAGTGTTATTCAGCCGCCTGCAGATAGTTAAAATATCTAAATCTGCATCGTAAGCTTATTGAATGTTTTTATGAATAGTAAAATCAGTTATAATAAGTAGCAAAGATTGTAATGTGGTGTCGTTATGTATGTTCAGTTGCTTTGTTTTTATATTCATAAGCTTTGAATATATAGACTAAGACTGTATATATGTAATCAAAAGCTTTGGATAAATATAATATAAGGGAGTTTTAGTCTTACTGTCTTGATGTACGTTATTTTATTTGTTTACTGTGCTTTTGTTTTAAAAACGTATAATCATAAAATAAACTCTTCATGATAATATATGTATCAAATCAATATTTTTATGTATGTTTGCACACAGAAATGAATTAAATTACAATGAATATATATGGGAACTGATAAAATTATAATATCCGATGAGGATTTGCGTAAAGGTGCGGAAGAGGGTATGGATGCTTTTCTGAAAGTATTTACAGATAAATATCTTGAAGTGACAGGTGGAGAAATAAATGCAGAAACAATGCCTATGCTCAATGGTTGCCAACACTCGTTGCTTGGTTATCATTTTTTCCGTGAAGAAGTGTTGGAAGGAGGGTTTGTTCAGCTTATACAGAATGGATATGGCCCATATATATTTGATAATCCGTTTGCCAAAGCTATGCGTCTGTTTGGAGCAAAGGATTTTTCTAAACTTGTGTATGAAGCAAAGAAGATTTATGATTCAAACAAGGATGACTTGACAAAAGACTGTACAGATGATGAGTTTATGGCCATGTATGAGCAATATGAGGTCTTTGATGACATTGAGGAGGAATTCATGGAGATGGAAGAGTATACAACTGCAACTATAGCTGAGTATGTGGATGAACATATCTCTGATTTTGCGGAAATAGCAGGAAAATGATTTTTTTCTATTCATTGTGCAGTAATTGGGAATCATGTACATTTAGAGAGTAAAGTAATATTTGAAAATAATAACTAGAAAAATAATTATAATATTTATGAAGAAAACAAAGTTCGCAGTATTGTTTACTGCATTGGTTGCCATGTTAGGTTTGAGTTCTTGTCTTAGTGATCCGGATCCGTATGTTACTAACACTAATTTTTTTAAAGTAGCATCTACTTTCCCCGTTTCTTTTAAGGACGCTTTAGGTATAAAATTAATGCCTACAAATCAAAACATCTTTACGACTACAAATGTTGACCTTAATGACTTGGCATTGGTGCAGTATAGATACGACAGTAGAAATGTTAGTCAAACAACAAAGGAAGTTGATGCGGAAGTACTGGCGTTTGTTCCAGTGAAAAAAATAGAAAGTAATAAAACTATTGATTTGGAAAATAATTCTCCAATGAAAGAGGTTGACAGGAATTATACTTTTTTTGATACGAAAACTCTTATAGTTGCAGTGTCATATAACTATAAGAAATCTTCTGATCAAAATGCGATGGTTGCAGAATTGAATAAACATCGTTTCTATGTTGTAGAAGAGGAACCCAAAGACGGTGGAACTGTAAACGAAAAAGTTCTTAATCTTCAGCTGGTGCATAGTGTGCCAGATCCTGAAGCCAATAAAGATAGAAAGGATGAGGGTAAGGAGTATCGTTATATAGACTTGAATGGTGTTCTTAACGGCAGGGTTCCGGAAATTATCAGAATAAGCTATAAGGTCAAATCTTATTCTGATGAAAATAAGCTGGAGGATGTTAATATGCCTTTGGAAATAAAATACAAAGAATTTGTAGATAGATTTGAAGGCAAGTAGAAGTAAACAGATATAATGAAGGCAAGACGGGCAGATAGTGTTACACTTTTTGTCCGTCTTGTCTTTTATGTGTTTTTGTAATGGACTTTCTAAAAATATTTACATTATTGGTGGTTTCTTGTTCCTTTTTTCGTATTTTTGCCACATACATTGCTATGGCATTGTGTTTTGAAATATGTAAAGCTAAATTTGATTGTAAATCAACAATTTCAGTAATAATCATAAGATGAACTACAAGGATTTATTTTCTAAGACTTTGTTTATATTGTCCTCTCCGGCAAAGGCCTGGGAACATTTTTCTTCTAATCCACAAGGAAGGGATTCTCTACAGAATTATGTATATCCAATGATAGGATTATGTGCCATAAGTGAGTTTATTGGTACTTTTATAGGAAAAGATATGATACCGGATGTCTTTCAGGTTGCTCTGACAAATTCGTGTGCAATAGCTGTAGCATTATTTGGAGGTTTTTTTCTTGCGATATATCTGTTGGGTAAGGTTCTGAAGAAATGGTTTGATGCTGATGTCTCGGATGATATGTTAACGGAGTTTGTGGCATATTCCATGACTGTGAAGTTTGTGCTTGACATATTCAGTAGCCTGTTTTCTTTGCAACTGCTATTGCTCATTCTGCAGATATATACAATATTTGTAGTCTTCGAGGGAACAAGAAGATTCCTTTCTCTGAAAGAGGAAAAGGTTACCCAGTTTACACTTGTTGCTACATTGCTGGTGCTGTTGTGTCCTGTCATAATAGATATGATTTTTAACAAACTGTCGGTAGCATTGAATTGATGCTTACGGCTTAATATATAGATAGATATGAAGAATACTACTAATAATAATATAAATATAAAGAACAAGCGTGCTTCGTTCGACTATGAGTTTATTGATACTTATACAGCAGGTATTGTTCTTACCGGTACTGAGATAAAATCTATACGTCTGGGTAAGGCAAGTCTTGTTGATACTTTCTGCTTCTTTGCCAAGGGCGAACTTTGGGTGAAGAACATGCACATTGCCGAATATTTCTACGGATCTTATAATAATCATTTGGCACGTCGCGACCGCAAGTTGCTTCTCAGCAAGAAAGAGCTTAGGAAACTTCAGAGAGGTATTCAGGAAACAGGATTTACTATCGTTCCTTCCAGAATGTTTATCAATGAGAGGGGGCTGGCCAAAGTTGTGATAGCTCTTGCCAAAGGTAAAAAACAGTATGATAAACGTGAGTCTTTGAAAGAAAAAGATGACAAGAGGATGATGGACCGCATGTTTAAGAGATAACGGATGAACGCAAAGACTATAAGACAAATACTACAAGAACGTATCATGGTGTTGGATGGCGCTATGGGTACGATGATACAAAAATACGGACTTTCGGAAGATGACTTCAGGGGAGAAAAATTTGGCGGAGTAAGAGGACAGCTTAAGGGAAACAATGATTTGCTTTGCCTTACACGTCCTGACGTGATAGAGGAGATTCATAGAAAGTATCTTGCTGCCGGAGCTGATATTATAGAGACAAACAGCTTTAATGCTACTTCCATTTCAATGGCCGACTATCATGTGGAAGATTATTGCAGGGAGATTAATCTTGCGGCGGCTGGAATAGCAAGAAAGTTGGCAGATGAATTTACTGCAATGAATCCTGAAAAACCGAGATTTGTGGCAGGTTCCGTAGGACCTACAAACAAAACTTGCTCGATGAGCCCCGATGTAAATAATCCTGCGTATAGAACTGTGACTTTCGACGAACTTTGTGAGGCTTATTGTGTACAGATGGAGGCTTTGCTGGAAGGTGGAGTGGATGCTATATTGATTGAAACTATATTTGATACGCTGAATGCCAAGGCGGCTATTCTTGCGGCTGAAAAGTCTATGCAGAAAACGGGAAGAAAAGTTCCTTTGATGCTTTCTGTCACAGTATCGGATATAGGAGGAAGAACTCTTTCCGGACAGACTTTAAGTGCATTTCTTGCTTCAGTACAACATGCCGAGCTCCTTTCTGTTGGCTTGAACTGCTCTTTCGGAGCTCGTCAGTTGAAACCTTTTCTTGAGGAACTGGCAAGGTTGGCTCCTTATTATATAAGTGCTTATCCTAATGCCGGATTGCCTAATGGTATGGGAGAATATGATCAGTCGCCCGAAGATATGGCAGAGGAAGTGAGAGAGTATATTAGCGAGGGACTTGTGAATATAATAGGAGGATGTTGCGGTACTACAGAAAAGTATATATCCATGTATCAAGACTTGATAAAAGATGCAACTCCTCATAAGCCTGTTGCAAAACCGCGGAATATGTGGTTGTCGGGGCTTGAACTCCTTGAATTGACTCCTGAAATAAATTTTGTCAATGTAGGTGAACGGTGTAATGTAGCCGGTTCTAGAAAATTCCTTCGTCTTATCAACGAGAAAAAATATGATGAGGCTCTTTCTATAGCCCGTAAGCAGGTGGAAGACGGGGCTTTGGTCATAGATGTGAATATGGATGACGGTCTTCTGGATGCAGAAACAGAGATGACTACATTCCTTAATCTTATGGCTTCCGAACCTGAAATAGCTAGGGTTCCTTTTATGATAGATTCTTCGAGATGGAGTGTTATACATGCCGGACTGAAATGTGTGCAAGGTAAATGTGTGGTTAATTCCATTTCTCTGAAAGAAGGCGAAGGGGTGTTTAAGGAACATGCTGGGATTGTGAAGCAGTATGGTGCAGCTGTAATAGTAATGGCTTTTGATGAAAAAGGTCAGGCAGACACTTTCGAACGTAAAATAGAAGTTTGCGGACGTGCCTACAGAATTCTTACAGAAGAGGTGGGCTTTAACCCTAATGATATAATATTCGACCCAAATGTGCTTGCAGTGGCAACTGGTATAGAAGAGCATAATAATTATGCGGTGGATTTTATAAAAGCAACCGGCTGGATACGTCAGAACTTGCCTGGGGCACATATCAGTGGTGGAGTAAGTAATCTTTCTTTCTCTTTTAGGGGTAATAACTATATACGTGAGGCAATGCATGCTGTATTTCTTTACCATGCTATACAGCAAGGTATGGATATGGGGATAGTCAATCCAAGTATTTCGGTGTTTTATACTGATATTCCGGAAGATGTGTTGGAGAGAATAGAAGACGTGGTGCTGAACCGACGTGATGATGCAGCCGAAAGGCTTATTGAACTGGCTGATAAGCTGAAGGCAGAAAAAAATGGTCAGAGTGTGGAACAGTCCGATTCGCATATAGCATGGAGAGAAGGTACTTCGGTGGAAGAAAGACTGAAATATGCCCTTGTAAAAGGTTTGGGAGATTTCCTTGATGAAGATTTAGGTGAAGCCTTGAAGGTCTATCCCGATGCAGTTGGCATAATTGAAGGTCCGTTGATGGACGGAATGAACTATGTAGGTGAATTGTTTGGGGCGGGTAAGATGTTTCTTCCTCAAGTGGTCAAGACTGCACGTACAATGAAAAAGGCTGTAGCTTTTCTCAAACCGTTTATTGAAGCAGAAAAAAAAGAAGGTAAAAGCTCTGGCAAGGTGCTGATGGCAACAGTGAAAGGTGACGTGCATGATATAGGTAAGAATATAGTAAGCGTAGTGATGGCTTGCAATAATTATGAGATTATCGACCTTGGAGTAATGGTTCCTGCTGACAGGATAGTTGAAACGGCTATTCGCGAGAATGTTGACATAATAGGTCTGAGCGGACTTATAACTCCGTCTTTGGACGAAATGGTGTATACCGTATCGGAACTAGAGCGTGCAGGTCTTGATATTCCGGTGCTTATAGGTGGGGCAACTACTTCAAAACTGCATACGGCATTAAAGATAGCTCCAGCTTATCATGCTCCTGTGGTTTATATGAAGGATGCTTCATTGAATGTATATGTTACATCTCATCTTCTTAACCCAACTCAGAAGGATAGTATCGTAAAGGAAATATATGATGAGTATGATGCTATATGCAAGAAACATCAAGAGAAAAAGGTTAAAACGGTATCTCTAGATGAGGCTCGTGAAAACAGATTGAAACTTTGGGAATGATTTGTTGTCTGTTGGTATTCAGGTGTTTTGCTCTTGGATACCAGCGTTGACTTGTCTAAAGTTGAAAAAACTGATTTTATTTGTTTCTTAGATTTCCTTTATCTATATTTGTAAAAGTTGCAAATTAATATTTAAAGTTATGGGTGACGGAAACTTTGGTAGCGGATATTTTGTAAATCCTTTCACGGATGTTGGCTTTAAGATAATATTTGGCCAACCTGCAAGTAAGGATCTTCTGATAACATTGCTCAATGAACTTTTGGCAGGAGAACATAAAATAGAGGATCTTACATTTCTTGATAAGGAAAACAATTCTGACAGGATAGATGATGCAGGAATTATATATGACCTTTATTGTCTTACATCTACAGGTGAATATATCATAGTAGAAATGCAGAATCGTTTGCATAGCAATTTTATTGACCGAACGTTGTTTTATATGTGTCGTGCAATAGGCCGACAGGTGGAAAATGTGCGTGAAAAACGGAAAAGAGAACGTGAACTCAGTAAAAAAGATGCTGTATCCGAAGAAAACGAGAATTATGTTTTAATGGAAGACTCTCCAGTTTATGGACTTAAATCAGATAAATATGGAGCTAAATATAAGTTGTCTACAGTGTATGGTATATTTCTGATGAATTTTGAGGAGCCAGAACTTGATGGCAAATTCCGTACAGATACGGTTATAGCTGATCGTGATAGTGGTAAGGTAGTTAATACTCATTTTCGTCAGATATATTTACAATTTCCGTATTTTAAAAAGGAACTTAAAGATTGCAATACGCTTTATGACAAACTTATTTATACATTAAAGAATATGCAACATTGGAATAGAATGCCTGATGCTTTGAAAGAACAGGTGTTTGCTAAGTTGGATGAATTGGCTTCTTTGGCAAACTTATCAATGGAGGACAGAATTGCTTACGACAAGGCTCTTGACCGCTATCGTGTAAGTAGGATAGTTGAGGAAGACGCACGTGAAGCAGGATGGAAAAAAGGTCTTGAGGAAGGTCGTGCAGAAGGTCGTGCAGAAGGTCGTGCAGAAGGTGTATCTGACATAGTTAAGAATATGAAAATATTAGGAATGCCTGTAGAGCAGATGATGAAGGTTACAGGACTTTCTAGAGTAGAAATAGAAAAGTTATTAGGATAATAATAACCCTTTATATTATATATGATTAAAAAGATTAAATCTCAACAAACAATGGGAGCCTTGAAACTATTTGGTATGGCTATGGTTTCGGCTTCTGTATTTAGTGGGTGTAATGGTAGTTCTTCTACAATGGATTTTTCACGTTCGGATTACTATACTCGTGGTATAGGACAATATCCAGGTAATCCTTCGGAGGATTTTTCTCCTGAACTGAAACCCGATGACACTTATCGTAATATCGCATTGCTTCGTGCAGCATATCAGTCGTCAAGTCATGATTACAATTTGGTAGCACAGTTGATAACTGATGGTATTGTTACTACAGAACAGCCTAAATATCTTGAGCTTTCTACTCCTGACGGTAAGAAACCTCGCCGTGAACGTGAGTGGATGATAGATCAAGGACCATATTCTAGAAATGTAACAGTAGGTGCAGATACTTATTTCCTTTATGAACTGAAGAATTATAGTAAAAAGGCAAAAAAAGTATATATTAGAGGTAATGTAGCTTATGATGCCTCGAAGGCAAAGAGTGGATTTGAATTTATTTGTCAAGGCTCTAATGACGGAAAGACATGGGATGAGCTTGCTAAACATTCAGGTAAAGGACTTCCTGGAAAGGCTTCGTCTCACTTGATGCATTCAGATCCTAACAAGCAGAGTGAAAAGGGTAATCTTCCTGTACGTAATATAGAAGAAACCATTGACTTCAGCAAGTCGGGTGACTATTCGTATTATCGTGTGTGCTTCAAGATGCAGGGTGCTGCGTATTGGACAATTATGGATATGAACTTTTTCTGCAATAATGAGATTGTGGAAATGAAACCTTCACAGTTCTTTAATAGTTCATGGATGAGTGCTACAAACAATCAGGAGTGGGTTTATGTTGACTTAGGTAGCGTTTCTTCTTTTGATAAGGTTGTATTGCATTGGGTGGATAAGGCTGTGAATGGTAAAATTCAGACATCTAATGATGCAAAACAGTGGACTGATGTTGCTTCCTTACCTCAGAGTGATGGCTTGACTGACGAAATAGCAGTTAAAGGTAATGCAAGATATGTGCGTGTATTGATGGATAAGGCTGCAAATAAACATTATATACTTAGCGAACTTGAAGTGATGGGTAAGGGAGGACTTGTTCCTCAGCCTGCTGTACAACCTTCGGCTAATGGCAGTGAAATTAAACTTTCGGGTGGAAACTGGAAACTTCAGCGTGCTTCGGAAGTGTCTGCTAAAGGGGAGGAAATTTCGACTTCGGCATTTGATGCCAGAAAATGGATTGTGGCTACTGTGCCTGGAACTATACTTAGCAGCTATAAGAACATAGGAGCCTTGCCAGATCCTAATTATTCTGATAACCAGCTTAATATATCAGAGTCGTTCTTCTATTCTAATTTCTGGTATCGTAATGAATTTGATGTTCCTGCAAATTTCAAGAAAGAACGCTTGTTCTTGAATTTTGATGGTATAAACTGGAAGGCATATGTTTATCTTAACGGTAAGAAAATCGGTCGTATCGAGGGTGCTTTCAAACGTGGTATTTTTGATATAACAGCCGATGCGGTGGAAGGTAAGAATGTGCTTGCAGTAGAAATTATCAAGAATAGCCATATAGGTGCTATAAAAGAAAAGAACAAACAGAGTACAGATTTTAATGGGGGTATTCTTGGTGCGGACAATCCTACTTTCCATGCTACTATAGGTTGGGACTGGATTCCTACAATGAGAGGTCGTAATATAGGTATTTGGAATGATGTTAAACTTACTACATCAGGTAAAGTTACTGTTTCAGACCCTCTGGTAGAATCGGTATTGCCTTTGCCGGATACTACTTCTGTAAGACTTACAGCAGAAGTTATAGTAAAGAATAATGATACAAATCCAGTGAAGGGAACTCTTGAAGGAAAGGTTGGGGATATTACTTTCAGCCGTTCTGTAGAACTTAATTCGGGTGAGGTGAGAGCAGTAAGGTTTACAGCCGATGAATTTGCTCAGCTTAATATTAAGAATCCTCGTTTGTGGTGGCCTAAGGGTTATGGACAGCCTAATTTGTATGATGCTAACTTCACATTCAAGGTCGATGAAAAAGTATCTGACAGTAAGGATTTCAAGGTCGGTATCCGTCAGATGACTTTCAATGAGGATAATCATGTATTGAATATGTATATTAACGGACGTCGTTTTATAGGTCGTGGTGGTAACTGGGGATTCAGTGAGTCGAATCTTAATTATCGTGCGCGTGAATATGATGCTGCCGTAGCATATCATGCAGATATGAATTTCACTATCATGCGTAACTGGGTTGGAATGATTGGAGATGAAGAACTTTATGAAGCTTGCGACAAACATGGTATTATGATATGGCAGGACTTCTGGTTGGCTAACCCTGCTGACGGACCAAATCCTTATTATCCTGAAATGTTTATCGACAATGCAAAAGATTATGTAAGACGTATCCGTAGTCATGCTTCATTGGCTTTGTATTGTGGAAGAAACGAAGGATTCCCACCTGCTGTCATCGACAAAGAACTTCGTCGTATAGTTAAAAATGAGCATCCAGGCTTGCATTATATTTCAAGTTCGGCAGATGATGTAGTGAGTGGTCATGGTCCATATCGTATGCTTCCGGCAAAGACTTATTTTACGCTTGAAACAGGAAATGATAAATTCCATAGTGAAAGAGGTATGCCTAATGTACTTACTTATGAAGGATTCCAGCGTACATATTCGCCAGAAGGAATCTGGCCTCAGTCGCATGAATGGGGTATGCACGACTATACTTTGGAAGGAGCACAGGGCGCAACTTCATTTAATGAAATAATAGCTAAAGGTTATGGTGAAGCTAACAATGCAAAACAGTTTACCGAAAAAGCACAATGGGTTAATTACGATGGACACAGAAGTTTGTTTGAATCACGTAGCAAGAATCGCATGGGATTGTTGATGTGGATGAGTCATTCTTGCTGGCCTTCAATGGTATGGCAGACATACGATTATTATTTTGAACCTACAGCTGCTTATTTTGGTATAAAGAAGGCATGTGAACCATTGCATATACAGTGGAACCCTGCTACAGACGAAGTGGAAGTAGTAAACTATAGTGCTGGAAACAAAGAAAATCTTACAGCAAAGGTTCAGATATTGAATATGGATGCTACATTGGCTTGGGAAAAGGAAACAACTGTAAATAGCAATGAAGATACAACAAACGAATGTATCAAGTTGGAATTCCCTGAATCATTGTCGAAAGTTCATTTTATCAAGATGTGGTTGTATGAAAACGGAAAACTGGTTTCGGATAATTTCTATCATCGTAGTTTGGAAGAAAACAATTATCAGGATTTGAATACTCTTCCTTCGGTTAAACTTCTTTCGGATGTAAAAGTTCAGAAAGGTTCTGATGGGACATGGAGTGCTGTTGTAAATATAGAAAACACTTCTAAACTACCAGCTTTGATGATTCGTCTGAATGTTGTAGGTGATAAGGATGGTGATCAGTTCTTGCCTGTATTCTATTCTGACAATTATTTCTCACTTCTTCCTGCAGAGAAGAAAGAAGTAAAAATCTCATGGAAAGATGTTGATACTCGTGGTAATGCTCCTATAGTGAAAATAACTGGTTTCAATGTAGAGTAAATTGAACTTATGAAAAGAGTTCCTTGATAGGAATCATTATAATAAAAAATCCTCCTGGTAGCAATGAGTGAAGTGACCCCAAAAAGTTGGATACAATACTTTTGGTAACACTTCACAATAAGCTCAGGAGGATTTTTTTTGTTTGGTTTATAGTGCTTTTATATAGTTTTTAGGAATCCTATCTCTATTACGTTTTTATTTTGATTCTTTGCTGCGGTATTCGGTAGGTGTTATTCCCTTAAAAAAGCTTTTTATTTTCTGCGAAATATATTGTCTGTTATCAATATAAATTGTAGTTATCGTTAGAAGACAGACTTGAAATGAATTCCTCTGCTTTTTCTAAATTATTAGGTTTGCCTATATCTATAAGTTTTATTTCAGATTTAAAACATGCCCCTATTATGGCAGTATTACACTCATTCAGATAGAAGTCCATTATTGGGAATTTTCCAGTCCATTTATTTTCCATAAAATTAAATATAGACTTAGATACAACGTGTACACCACTGAAGGCATATTTGTTATTTATATCAGGGTTATATTTAAAACCTTCCGGTTTTGTTTCTCCTGTGTTTATGTTTATCCATCCGTTCAGTCTATTTCTGTTGTCAAAAACAAGATAGCGTGATGTTTCCCTTTGGCTTACCATCAGTGTTGCATCATTTCCAGATTCAATATGAAATCTATATAGTTTGTTTAAATCTATGTCAGATAGAATGTCTACATTGTGAATCAATATAGGTTCATTGGAAGGAAAAGATTTGATTGCACGTTTTATTCCTCCACCGGTATCAAGGAGCATGTCTCTTTCATCACTAATGTGTATTGTGATTCCAAAATTGTTGTTGGCCTGAATGAAGTCTATAATCTGTTGTCCGAAGTGGTGTACATTAATTATTATTTCATTGAATCCAGCTGCCTTCAGCTTTTTAATCACATGTTCCAAAATAGGGCGTCCTGCTATTGGCACAAGAGCTTTTGGTATGGTATCGGTTATTGGCCTTAATCTGGTGCCTAGTCCAGCTGCAAAAATCATTGCTCTCATTTCATTCCGATTCAAATGTTTTTTCTATGTTTTGTTCTCTATGTAATAGCTCAATCTTTATGCCGTACTTTTGGTATATGTGTTCAGCTGTATGTTGTGCTGAGTAAACAGAACGGTGTTGTCCTCCTGTACATCCGAAACAAATCATCAGATTGGTAAATCCTCTTTTGATGTATCTGTCAATATGAGTATCGATGATAGCATATACATTATAAAGAAAATCTGTAATTTCTCCGTCTTTTTCAAGAAATTCTATTACAGGTAAGTCTAGACCTGTAAGCTGTTTGTATTCATCATATCTCCCAGGATTATGTATAGAGCGGCAGTCGAAAACATATCCTCCTCCATTGCCGGAATTATCTTCCGGAATTCCCTTACGATATGAAAAACTCATGACTTTCACAGTCAGTTTGTTGTCTGTATTCATATGTCTATAGTGTTTATTTTTGTTTCTGATAATTCTTTCAGTATATTATTCAAATAGTTATATTCTTTAAACCCCTCGGATAGCAGTTCTTTTAAGTTTTTCAATGCAAATGGAATACTTTCTATGAAATGTCTTTTTCGTTCCATCAATCCTCTGAAACCGTATGCTCCGAGAACTTGTAATGTACGGAATAGAACGAAATGCTTTAGCTTTTTCTTGAAGTCATGATGATTGATAGACATGTATTTGTTGAGGTTTTCAATGTAAATATCAATCATTTCATTTCTCATTTCATTGGAGAAATTTGCTTTTGCCTGCCATAAGAATGATGCTACATCATAATAAATTGGTCCTTTGCGTCCTCCTTGAAAATCTATAAAAAATGGTTGACTGTCTTTTATGATGACATTTCTGCTTTGGAAATCTCTGTACATAAATGTGTTTGGATTTGATTCAAGAAGTATGTCCGACATGATTTCAAATTCGTCTTCCAGTGAATTTTCATTAAACTCCATCCCCGAAATTTTCAAGAAGCAGTATTTGAAGTAATTCAAATCCCACATTATAGTGCGACGATTGAATTCTGATATAGGATAACAATAACTGAAGTCCATATCTTCTGCTCCTTTAAACTGTATCTCGGGAAGTACGGATATTGTTTTTTTTATAAGTTCTTTCTCTTTTGATGAAAAGATACCAGTTTTTCTTCCTTCAGATATCAAGTTGAAAAGAATATCATCTCCTAAATCTTCTTGAATGTAAGTATTCCCATCATCTGATATTCTTAATACTTCTGGTACTGGTATGCCTTTTTCTCTGAAATGACTTGCCATGTATACGAATGATTTGTTTTCATCCTTTACGTTGCCACATACACCTATAACATTGATTGTTCCTTTAAGGCGGAAATATTGACGGTTTGATCCAGACCCGGTAAGTGGTTCAATCAAATCAGGCTTTTTACCAGTGTATTGCTTGTATAACTTTGAAAGTGTATCTTTTTTCATCTGTATTTGGATAGATTGATGTTTATTTCTTTATGTTCAGTTTCTCTGCAAGAAACTGTCCAGTGTATGATGCTCCACATAGGGCTACATCTTCCGGAGTTCCGGTAATTACAAGATTACCTCCTTTGTCACCTCCTTCAGGACCGAGGTCTATAATATAATCGGCACATTTTATTACGTCCATATTGTGTTCTATAATAACAATACTGTGTCCTCTTTCTATCAAAGCATCGAAAGCTTTGAGAAGTTTCTTTATATCATGAAAATGAAGTCCTGTGGTAGGTTCGTCGAATACAAACATAGTAGGTTGTGCCTTTTCTACACTTAGGAAATAGGCAAGCTTTACTCGTTGGTTTTCGCCACCGGACAGAGTAGATGATGATTGTCCAAGTTTGATATATCCTAGACCGACCTCTTGAAGAGGCAGCAGTTTTTTCACTATTTTTTTCTGATTATTTTCGGTAAAGAATTCTACTGCCTGATTGACTGTCATTTCTAGAATGTCGAATATGTTCTTGCCTTCGTATCTCACTTCCAAAGTGTCATTCTTGAATCTTTTGCCATGACATGATTCACATTCCAATACGAGATCGGCCATGAATTGCATTTCTACCGTAACCGTTCCTTCGCCCTTACACTCTTCGCATCGTCCTCCTTCCGTATTGAACGAGAAGAATCCTGCCGTATATCCCATCTGTTTAGAGAGAGGTTGGTCTGCATATAGTTTCCTTATTTCATCGTATGCTTTGACATATGTCACAGGGTTGCTTCTTGATGATTTTCCTATAGGATTTTGGTCTACAAACTCTATGTCTTTTATCATCTTTATGTCACCATCCAATGATATAAATTCGCCAGGACGTTCGCTTGCTTCACTATATTCGCGCTTTAGTGCCTTATAGAAGACATCTCTTACTAGAGTACTTTTTCCAGAGCCGCTTACTCCGGTAACGACAGTCATTACATTGAGAGGAAACTTTACATCAATTCCATTAAGATTGTTTTCTCTGGCACCTTTGATTTCAATGTAGTTGTTCCACGGACGATGTGACAATGGAACAGGTATAGTGTCTTCTCCCAACAGATACCTTACAGTGTGGCTTTTGGTGTTTTTTTGAAGGTCGTTCATGTTTCCTTGATATACGACTTCACCACCAAGTCTACCTGCATCAGGACCTATATCGATAATATAGTCGGCTGCTCTTATTATTTCTTCGTCATGTTCTACTACAACCACAGTGTTGCCTAGAGCCTGTAATTGTCTTAAAACTTTGATGAGTTTCTCTGTATCTCTGCTATGAAGTCCTATGCTTGGTTCGTCGAGGATATATAACGAACCTACAAGACTACTGCCAAGAGATGTAGCAAGATTGATTCGCTGACTTTCACCTCCTGACAGAGAATTGCTAAGGCGATTGAGAGTGAGATACCCCAGACCGACATCCGACAAGAAAGTCAGACGGCTGTTTATTTCATTAAGCAATCGCTGCGCTATAATCTTGTCATTATTTTCTAACTTTAATGTATGGAAAAATTCTTTAAGTTCGTTTACTGGCATTTCTACCAGTTCGCATATTGATTTTCCTCCAACTTTCACGTAAGTAGCTTCTTTCTTCAGTCTGCTTCCTTTACATGTAGGACAAATTGTTTTTCCTCTGTATCTTGAAAGCATAACACGGTACTGAATTTTGTACTGATTTTCTTCCAGCATTTTGAAAAATGTATCAATGCATGTCTTTTCTCTAGGACCATGCCACAGATATTCTTTTTGCTCTTCTGTCAGTTCGTAGTATGGAGTGAATATTGGAAAGTTGTGTGATGGTGCTTCACGAAGAAATTCCTGTAACCATTCTCCCATTTTTTCTCCACGCCAGCACATAACGGCTCCGTCGTAAATGCTCAATGCACGATTGGGTATTACAAGATGTTCGTCTATTCCTATGATTTTTCCGAAACCTTCACAAGTAGGACATGCACCTATAGGTGAATTGAAAGAAAACATTTGGTCTGTAGGCTCTTCAAATACTATACCGTCTGCTTCGAACTTTGTACTGAAACAATATAGACGGGTATCCCCATCTGGCTGATAAAAACGTAGCATACATGCACCGTCACCCTCGTACATTGCAGTTTCGGCAGAGTCTGTCAGTCGGCTTATAGCATCCTTTTCATCACTGCAACTCATTCTGTCAATCAAGAGATAGACCTTGTCACTTTCATCGTATTTATAATCTTCTATCCTTACTATCTCACCATCTACTTCAAGGCGTGTGAATCCTTGTTTAAGGTCCATGTCTATCTGTTCCTGAGGGGTTCTTCCATCGCGTGGCAATAGAGGTGCCATGACAGTGTATCTTGTACCCTTAGGATATGATAGCATGCATTTCACTATATCCTCTGGAGTATCTTTGTTTACTAGTTTTCCGCTTACAGGTGAATATGTTTTTCCTAATCTTGCAAATAAAAGGCGCAGATATTCATAAATTTCAGTTGAAGTTCCTACGGTAGAACGAGGATTACGGCTTACTACTTTTTGTTCGATGGCAATAGCTGGTGGAATACCTTTTATGTAGTCACATTCTGGTTTCCCCATTCTGCCAAGAAATTGGCGTGCATATGATGAAAGGCTTTCAACGTATCGTCTTTGTCCTTCAGCATATAATGTATCAAAAGCCAATGATGATTTTCCGGATCCTGACAAACCTGTCACTACAATAAGTTTGTTACGTGGAATATCTACGTCTATATTCTTAAGATTGTTTACTCTAGCTCCCTTTATATGTATATATTTGCTCTCAGACATGATATTTGCTTGGTTATAGTGAATGAGCAAAGTTACATAAAATCTCAGAAATTGGAATAAAATATATTGGTTAATCGGTGATAGATCTGTTTTTTATGTAAGATGAATCGAGTGCTGTAAGGTTTGCGTAAAGTAACATAAGGATATTGGAATGTTGTTATTTGTGATTTAAAGTGCTGACATATTCTTTGTACGGACAGATTCTCTTGACTTACGTATATATAGCTTTATTATATGTTCGGGACATTTTCCGGAATTGGCGAATTTTCTTGTCCTTTCTGGAAATTTGTAGAGAGCTGTAGCCATAAACCATGCAACAGCCATATTGACATAATAGGGTAGCCCACTATTGTAGTCGGATTTTATTTTATCGTATTCTAGATGTTCTATAATACTGAATATTTTGTCTAAATGCTCCTCATCAAGATAGTGTGCCAAAGAAAATATTATTGCGAATCTAACCTCGAATTCTCTATCTGAATAAAAGTAAGGCATGAGGAAGTTCCATACAAGCTCTTTTGTTTCTGTTTTAGCTTTTCGAAGCCATTTTGCATCAGAACAGAATGTGTCGCACACAGCCCAGTTGTCTATTATCGGTATGAAGGTCTTGAACATTTCCAGTCTCTCGTCTGTAGTGACTTTAAGTCGATTGATAATCATTCCCCATATTATTTTTTCTTCGTATATACAGATTGACCTATTGTTGTTGAAAAGTTTTATTATTTCCATTCCTTTGTTTTCTTTTACAAGTTTTTGAGAAAGTGCTTTCAAATCTGGAATGTGTACTCCCATAATCTTGATATTAGGTAATGGTCTTATTATTTGTATATGTCCTTTTCTGTATTTTTCTTCTTTAATGAACCTCTCTGATATTAGAGGTGTAAGCATATGTTCTATCATTTTTTTGTCTTATTAGTTCAGTTATTACAAATCAGTGTTTTTTATGAGAATGATGTATTATGTAAAACAAGTCCTGTAATATAAATGTCCTTTAAATACTATCGGAATAGTATCCAGATAGTATCTAAAGGACAGATTTTATCTTTTTATTCTATTTGTTTTATAGGATTATTCTTCTTCCATTAGGAGTTCCATTACTTGACAGGCCGATTTGGCTACTGAAGTACCAGGACCGAATATTGCCATAACACCGGCTTTGTATAGGAAATCGTAATCTTGTGCAGGAATAACGCCACCTGCAAATACAAGTATATCTTCACGCCCCAGTTTCTTGAGCTCGGCTATAATCTGAGGGACAAGAGTTTTGTGACCTGCTGCAAGTGAAGAAACACCTACTGCATGTACATCGTTTTCTACCGCTTCGCGTGCAGCTTCTTCTGGAGTTTGGAACAAAGGTCCCATATCAACGTCAAAACCACAGTCGGCAAAGCCTGTTGCTACTACTTTTGCACCACGGTCGTGTCCGTCCTGTCCCATCTTGGCTATCATTACACGTGGACGACGACCTTCTTTCTTTGCAAATTCTTCTGTCAGTTCGCAAGCTTTTGCGAAATCTGCATCTTTTTTACTTTCTGATGAATACACGCCTGATATTGTTCTGATTATTGCTTTATAACGTCCTACTACAACTTCGCAGGCATCTGAAATCTCTCCCAATGTAGCACGTACATGGGCTGCTTCGACTGCCAGTTCCAGCAAGTTTCCCTTGCCTGTTTTTACACATTCTGTTATTGCCGTTAACGCTTTGTCTACTTCAGCCTGATTTCGTCCTTCCTTTAATCTGCGTAGGTTTTCAATTTGCTCTTGACGTACTGCTGTATTGTCTACCTCAAGAATATCAATAGGATCTTCTTTTTCAAGACGATATTTGTTTGTTCCTACGATAGTCTGTTCGCCAGAGTCAATGCGTGCCTGTGTACGTGCGGCAGCTTCCTCTATACGCATCTTTGGGATACCAGTTTCGATAGCCTTAGCCATACCTCCAAGACGTTCTATTTCCTGAATGTGTTCCCAAGCCTTATGAGCAAGTTCGTTTGTAAGAGATTCTACATAGTAAGAACCTCCCCATGGGTCTACATTCTTGCATATCTGCGTTTCTTCTTGGATATAAATTTGTGTGTTACGAGCTATACGAGCAGAAAAGTCTGTAGGGAGAGCAATGGCTTCATCAAGTGCGTTTGTATGAAGTGATTGTGTATGACCGAGAGCTGCTGCCATGGCTTCGATACAAGTACGACCTACGTTGTTGAAAGGATCTTGTTCGGTAAGTGACCATCCTGATGTTTGTGAGTGAGTACGTAAAGCCAGTGATTTAGGGTTCTTAGGATTGAATTGCTTTACAATCTTAGCCCAAAGCATACGTGCAGCACGCATTTTTGCAATTTCCATGAAATGATTCATTCCGATAGCCCAAAAGAATGACAGGCGAGGTGCAAATGCATCTATATCTATTCCGGCGGCTACTCCGGCACGAAGGTATTCTAGTCCATCGGCCAAAGTATATGCAAGTTCGATATCTGCTGTAGCACCGGCTTCTTGCATGTGATATCCCGAAATGGATATAGAATTGAATTTAGGCATCTTCTGTGAAGTATATTCAAATATATCTGAGATAATCTTCATAGAGAATGCTGGCGGGTAGATATATGTGTTACGCACCATAAACTCTTTAAGAATATCATTTTGGATTGTACCAGCCATTTCTTCAAGTTTAGCACCTTGTTCAAGTCCTGCATTGATATAGAATGCCATTATCGGAAGCACAGCACCATTCATTGTCATTGATACAGACATTTTATTCAATGGTATACCATCGAAGAGAACTTTCATATTTTCCAATGAACAGATAGAAACTCCAGCTTTTCCTACATCACCAACAACGCGCTGATGGTCTGGGTCGTATCCTCTATGTGTAGGAAGGTCGAAAGCTACGGATAGTCCTTTCTGTCCTGATGCAAGGTTTCGTCGATAGAAGGCATTTGATTCTTCGGCTGTAGAAAAACCTGCATACTGTCTGATAGTCCATGGGCGGAAAGTATACATCATAGAGTATGGACCTCGCAAGTAGGGTGGAATACCTGCTACATAGTCAAGGTGTTCCATTCCTTCAAGGTCTTCTTTTGTATATACTGGTTTTACTTGAATCTGTTCGGCAGTTCTCCAATTGGCTTCTATGCCATTGGCTTTTTGCCATTCCATGCCATCTTTAGGCTGGAATCCTGCATATATATCTATGTTTTTAAAATTTGGTTTCATAGTCATCTAATTCCTAGCTTTTCGTTATACTCTTTTAAAGTTTCCAATACGTTGCAACGAACGTGGATGAAGTTTTCTATTCCTGCAGCTTTGAGTTCATCCATACATGCCGGAGCACCTGCAACTATATACATTGCACGTCCGTCAAGTGCTTTGAATGCAGGAATTGCATGTTCTGCGTATTCATCATCACTTGAACATAATACTACTATGTCGGCATTAACTTTCATGGCAGCTTCTATGCCTTCATCAACAGTGGAAAATCCGAGGTTGTCAATAACTTCGTATCCAGCACATGCAAGGAAGTTACATGAGAATTGTGCGCGTGCCTGACGCATTGCAAGATTTCCTATTGTAAGCATAAATGCTTTTGGACGTTTACCGGAATGTTCTGTCTGTAGACGTAGTTCTTCAAATTCGCTTGCTGCACGTGATTTGTCAAGAGTCTTGAATGGTCGTCCTTCATTTCCATGCCCTCCTCCGCAACTGCATTTGCATACAGCAGGAGCTTTTCCATCTGCTAGTTCGGAAAAATTAGGATACTGGTTTGTTCCTAGAAGTATTTCTTTTCGTTTCGAAACAGCTTCATGACGTGCTTTGTTGCTATTGTTTACATCATCCTGTACCTTTCCTTCTTTGATGGCATTTAGCATACCTCCTTCGTCTTCTACACCGAGGAACAGATTCCAAGCCTGCTGTGCTATAGATGCTGTAAGGTTTTCTATATAATAAGAACCTGCTGCTGGATCTACAATACGGTTTAGGTGTGATTCTTCTTTAAGTAACAGCTGCTGGTTGCGGGCAATACGTTCGGAAAAATCGTTTGGATTTTCGTATGCGCTATTGAAAGCGGTTACCGTGATGGAATTTACACCTGCAAGTGCAGCACTCATGGCTTCAGTTTGTGTACGTAGAAGATTTACATGAGAATCGAATAAAGTAAGGTTAAATTTTGAAGTCTCTGCATGTGAAACCATCTTGCATGCACAGTAGCATGTATCATCTTCATTATTCCCGGTAGATGTAGGATTGTATTCCTTTACTATATTTGCCCATAGCATTCTTGCAGCTCTGAATTTGGCTATTTCCATGAAGTAGTTTGAGCTGATACCAAAATTGAATTTTATTTTTTTTGCAGCTAAAGCAGCTGGAATGCCTGCCTCAATCAATTGGCTTAGGTATTCATTCCCCCATGATAGTGCATACCCCAATTCTTGATAGATATAGGCTCCACTATTGTTAAGTTCTAATGAATTTACATTGATACATCTGAATCCAGGATATTCGGCAAATATTTCTACTAGCTTTTTTGCATTATCTGTAAAATTACTCAAATCTTTGCCTTTAGTCATTATCTTTCCTATAGGGTCATAGTTTACAGAACCTTTTAAAGATTTTGGATCGTATCCTTTTTCCTTGAAGTAATCAACTAAGAGTCCTGCGAGTTTTACTGTATGTCCCTGACAAGTAGAAAAGTTCAGTTCAATACAATTGCAACATATATCTTTGAGCAAAATCTTTATATATTCATAACTAAGATCCGCTGCCTTTACATTGAATCCGAGAGAGTCGATTCCTCTGTTTAGTAAGTCCAGTGCTTTTGTATTGGCTTCTTCCGGATTGGTTACATTTATGTCTTGACGTACGAACCAAGTATTGTTGTCTTTATTAATCCCTCTTATATAAGGATATTCTCCTGGAAGTCCTTCTGTAGTCTTA
Organism: Phocaeicola sp.; assembly: GCA_020026175.1. GTDB lineage: Bacteria > Bacteroidota > Bacteroidia > Bacteroidales > Bacteroidaceae > Phocaeicola. The sequence continues at coordinate 36,512 of JAHHQV010000015.1, forward strand.
AGTCCTTCAAGATCTTCTTTGCGATAAAAAGGTTTTACTTTAAATCCTTCGTTGGTCTTCCATACCAACTTCTTTTCGAAATCAGCTCCTTTAAGGTCGGCTGTAATTTTATCCATCCATTCTTGTGTACTTACGGAAGGAAAATCAGAAAAGAGTTTTTCTTTACTATCTGCCATAGTTATTAGGTTTTTTGTATATAGATTTTTATTGACTATCGTACATGTTTTGTACGTATCTATAGGCAAAGATACACATTTATTCAAATATGCATAAATGTTAATGTTAAATGTATATTGAATAAATATTAATTATGTAAATTTTATTACATCAAGTTCTGTTTTTGCAATATCAATATAGCAAAAACGGAAGTGTTAGGTTATTTGACATATTAATATTTTGAAATCAAATTAATTTTTAAGTACTTTGCAGCATTAATTATTTATGTGTTATATTAAAATTTTATGAATTGGTTAAATGATTTATTGTTAAATCCTGATTCCATAGCTCATATTGTGGCTTTATATGCCTTTGTGATAGCTATGGGTGTATTACTGGGAAAAATTAAAATCTTCGGCATATCGCTGGGGGTTACTTTTGTTTTGTTTGTCGGCATTCTTGCAGGGCATTTCGGCTTTACAGGTAATTTATCTATCTTGTCGTTTGTGCAGGATTTCGGATTGATTCTGTTTGTCTTCTGTATAGGATTGCAAGTAGGACCATCTTTTTTCTCATCTTTCAAGAAAGGTGGTATTGCAATGAATATGATAGCCCTTGGAATAGTGGGCTTGAATATTGTTGTTGCTTTGGCTCTTTATTTTGCTTTGCAAGGTAGGGTTGATATACCTATGATGGTAGGTATATTGTGTGGTGCCGTTACAAATACTCCTGGACTTGGTGCTGCGAACGAGGCTCTTGTACAGATAAACTATAACGGTCCTCAGATAGCTAACGGTTATGCTTGTGCATATCCTTTGGGTGTTATGGGCATAATTCTTTCTATGATTGCTATCCGTTTGTTGTGTAGCATTGATCTTGCTAAGGAAGCTAATGATATTCAGAAATGTGAAGAGGATAACCCGCATATGAAACCTTTCTTCTTGAGCCTTGAAGTACATAATGAGGCTTTAGTTGGTAAGACTCTTCATCAAATAAACAATTTCCTGTCGCGTGATTTTGTTTGTTCGCGTATAAAGAAAAGTGATGGCAAAATATACATTCCTACAGCAAAGACTGTCATAGAAATCAATGACAAACTTTTCATAGTATGTGCAGAAGATGATTCAGAAGCTATAATAGCTTTTATCGGTCCTCAGATAGGCAATGTTGATTGGGAAGAACAAGAAAGACAAGAAAAACCTATGGTGTCACGTCGTATTCTTGTAACACAGTCGGATATAAACGGCAAGACTTTGGGTGAACTTCATTTTAATAGTATGTATGGAGTAAACATTACTCGTGTAAACCGTTCTGGTATGGACTTGTTTGCTTCTCGTCAGCTTGTATTGCAGGTTGGTGACCGTGTGATGGTTGTAGGTCCGCAGGATGCTGTAGACAGAGTAGCCAGTTTGCTTGGTAATCAGTTGAAACGTCTTGATCATCCTAACATCATGACTATTTTTGTTGGTATACTTTGTGGTATATTCTTTGGTAGTCTCCCGTTTGCAATCCCTGGAGTTCCTACTCCTGTAAAGCTTGGTCTTGCTGGGGGACCTCTAATCATCGCTATTTTGATAGGCCGTTTCGGACATAAGTTTAAGTTGGTTACATATACTACTATGAGTGCCAATTTGATGCTTCGTGAAGTTGGTCTTGTGTTGTTCCTTGCCAGTGTTGGTATAAAGGCTGGTGGAAGTTTCGTACACACGGTAGTAGAGGGTGATGGTCTTCTGTATGTGGGAATAGGTTTCTTGATAACCATAATACCGATTATAATAATGGGTATTGTTGCAAGATGGAGGCATAATCTCAATTACTTTACTTTAATGGGGCTTATAGCTGGTAGTAATACAGACCCACCGGCATTGGCATATGCCAATCAAACTGCAAATAACGATGCTCCGGCAGTTGGTTATTCTACAGTATATCCATTGGCTATGTTTATGAGAATCCTTACAGCACAGCTACTGATATTGTTGATGGCGTAAATTGTTATAAAGAAAGAGACATGCATGTTTGTATTTGTCATACAATAATGTGCATGTCTCTTTCTTTTTTTGTTTATATAAACCCTATTGTCTTGTTTTTTAGTAACTTTGCAATAGATTTAATTATAATTCAGTAATATATATGATATCAGTAGATGGATTGACCGTCGAATTTGGCGGTGCCACCTTGTTTAGTGACATTAGTTTTCAGATTAATGAAAAAGACCGTATAGCCCTTATGGGTAAGAATGGAGCTGGTAAGTCAACTCTTTTGAAAATATTGGCAGGTGTTCGTCAGCCTACAAGAGGAAAGGTTACGGCTCCCAAAGATTGTGTAGTGGCATATCTTCCACAGCACTTGATGACAGAAGATGGCAGAACGGTTTTTGAAGAAGCGGCACAGGCTTTCGCTCATCTTCATGAAATGGAAAAGGAGATTGAGGCAATGAATAATGAACTTGCTACAAGAACCGACTATGAGAGCGATTCATACATGTCTCTTATAGAAAAGGTGGCTGCAATGAGTGAGAAATTTTATTCTATAGATATGACTCACTTTGAGGAGGATGTAGAGAAGGCGCTTTTGGGATTAGGCTTTCTGAGAGAAGATTTCAATCGCCCTACCAGTGACTTCAGCGGTGGATGGCGTATGCGCATAGAATTGGCTAAATTATTGCTGCAGAACCCTGATGTGCTTTTGCTTGACGAACCTACAAACCATCTTGATATTGAGTCTATACAATGGCTTGAAGAGTTTCTTGTAAATAGTGCCAAGGCAGTTATTGTAATAAGTCACGACCGTAAGTTTGTTGATAATATTACTACACGTACAATTGAAGTTACAATGGGTCGTATATATGATTATAAGGTGAATTATTCTCAATATCTTGTACTCCGAAAGGAGCGTCGTGAGCAGCAGATGAAGCAGTATGAAGAGCAGCAGAAGATGATACAGGAGACAAAGGACTTCATAGAGAGATTCAAAGGAACATATAGTAAGACTCTTCAGGTTCAGAGCCGTGTAAAGATGCTTGAGAAACTGGAATTGATAGAAGTGGATGAAGAGGATACTTCTGCTTTGCGTCTTAAATTCCCTCCGTCTCCTAGAAGCGGAAGTTATCCGGTTGTCATGGAAGGAGTTGGAAAAACATATGGAGACCATGTGGTGTTCAGTAATGCTAATCTTACAATAGAAAGAGGTGACAAAGTGGCTTTTGTAGGTAAGAATGGTGAAGGTAAATCAACATTGGTAAAATGTATAATGAATGAGATTGATCACGATGGAACGCTTACATTGGGGCATAATGTTCAGATTGGATATTTTGCACAGAACCAGGCTTCGCTTCTTGATGAAAATCTTACGGTATTCCAGACTATAGATGATGTAGCTAAAGGCGAAATAAGGAATAAAATACGTGATTTACTTGGAGCGTTCATGTTTGGTGGACCTGAAGAGTCAATGAAAAAAGTGAAAGTGCTTTCTGGAGGCGAACGCACTCGTCTGGCAATGATAAAACTATTGTTGGAGCCAGTAAATCTTCTTATACTTGACGAGCCTACAAATCATCTTGACATGAAAACGAAGGATATTCTGAAACAGGCTCTGTTGGAGTTTGACGGGACTCTTATTGTCGTTTCGCATGATCGTGACTTTCTTGATGGTCTTGTAACCAAGGTCTATGAATTTGGAAACAAGAAAGTCAAGGAGCATCTTTGTGGAATATATGAATTCCTGGAAACAAAGAAACTTGAAAGTCTTCAAGAATTGGAAAAGAAAAAATGATGAATGTCTTACCATAATATATCTGAAAAGCTTGTAAGCGTTTTATTATATTGCAGAAGCATGTTTTTTTAATTTGAAGATACCGATAGAGAATGCAGAGGATTTTTCTTCTGCATTTTTTGTATTGTAGTTCTTGGTAAATTTAATATTACATAGTTTAGCCTGAAATGCTATATTATTTGAAAGAGAACCAAGATGAGTTTGACATTCAGAAAATTCGTGTCCGACATTTGTCCGACCTCTAAAGCAACAAAAGCTGCAACTCATTGAGTTACAGCTTTTAACTTCTGCACGGGAAGAGAGGCTCGAACTCCCGACACTCGGTTTTGGAGACCGATGCTCTACCAACTGAGCTATTCCCGTGTTTGCGATTGCAAAGGTAGTAATGTTTTTTGTTTCTGCAATACTTATGGACGAATATTTTTCAAAAAATATTGCCTAAATATCTAAATCGTTGAAAATCAATTTGTAGAATTCTGATTTTTTTTCAACTTTCATAGGATATGCACGGCTTGATGAAGGCATTCTGTATAAAGAAATTTTTTTGTCATGAAATTCAAACATTGTTTTTCCTCCAATTGATGGTTGTGATATGGAGAAAAAGTCGCATAAAATGTCTGTAGCTTTTTGTCCTGTAGTTACTATAGTCTTACATTTAGGAAGTTGTTTAAGGAGCAATTCAATGTTAGTGGATTCAACCACCTCCAGATATTTATCAGATGCATTGTCTTGTAATCTTCTTACTGCCGAGGCAGTATCATAAAGAGCTATTCCTTTATCTATAAGGAATTCAATGATAGCTTCTTTGTTGAATGATTTTTTATCATTGTTAAGAAAATGCTCTTTGTCGTCAAAAAAAATATATCCCATAATTCTCCACATATCATTCTGTAGGTTGGGGTAGAAGAAGTTCATGCTCCATTTTTTTTTCTGTGGAGGAAAACTGCCAAGCATCAAAATAGATGCATTGGCAGGTAAAAAAGGTTCCAGAGGATGATACTCAACTTCTGGTATAATATTATTATCTATCATGCTTTAGGTTTTGGTTCTTTTTTAGCCAATAGAACTATGTTATAAACATAATCGGTAATCCATTCTTGTGAATAACCCAGAGCCTGTTTGTACTGACGGATATTGTGGCATGTCTTGCGTACTCCATCATCTTTCCAGTCGATTTTAGTAAGAATGTCATCTACTGTCTTTTCGGTCATATTGCGTAACATTTTCTTTAGTACGCTTGGCATACGGAACTTCCACTGCATTAGGTTACCTATAACCATCATAAGGTCTTGGCTGAATCCTTGGAACATGAACAGATATGATTTTATATCGTTGATGTTTTTGCAGTTTTTCTTGATAGATGAATCAATTTCTTTGAAGAACATATCGTTTAGACCATATATTTCGATAAGCATTTTCTTGCATTTTGATTTTTCCGCAAGGCCAAGTTTGTTGTTCTGTGTTGGAACCTTCAATGTACGTTTGAAAACTGCCAGATCAGGAAGGAAATTAATGTTGCTTATACCCAATTGTGAAGCCATTACAGCCTGATAATAAACTCGTATAAGTGTCATGAAATCTTCCATTCCACCAACTCTTACTGATTCTTCTGCATTTTCGGTATTTTTTTTACCGAATAGTTTTGAAAATATACCCATATTGTAATTATATATTATTATTTTTCTGTCACAAAGATAATGTAAACTGAATGAAACACAAAGTGAAAACAGAGTTTTCAGTCTTGTCACCAACATTCGATATCGTTTTCAATATCCTTCATTTTGTCTTTAGTAAAAACAGGACTTTTAATTCCTGACTTCTTTTGTGTCATGTAGTCGTCAAGTAGCCTTAAGGCAAACTTGCCAAGCATTATTATTGCTGCAAGGTTACATACAACCATCAGAATCATAGCTATATCAGCTATTCCCCATACAAGATTCAAGCTCGCAATGGCTCCAAAATACACCATTCCTACTACGAATATTCTATAAATATTAACAACCGATTTATTGTTTGTGATGAATTTAATGTTTGCTTCTCCGTAATAATAGTTTCCAAGAATACTGCTATACGCAAAGAAGAAAATAGCAACAGCTATATAGAAACTTCCTATATTTCCTATTTCATTATTTAATGCGGCTTGTGTCAATTGTATTCCGTTGAGACTTGTGTCAATGTATTTCCCGCTGAACAAGATGATGAAAGCAGTACATGTACAAATCACGAGAGTGTCTGTAAAAACCCCAAGAGCCTGTATGAAACCCTGTTTGGCTGGGTGAGTTACATGAGCCGTAGCTGCAGCATTTGGTGCAGACCCCATACCAGCCTCATTGCTGAACAGACCTCGTTTGATTCCCTGCGTAAGTGCAGCTCCTATACCTCCGCTGGCTATTTGTTCAAATCCAAAAGCATTGCTTACTATAATTTCAATTACTTCGGGAAGTCTTGATATGTTTATAATGACTATCACAAGTGCCAGTATGATATATCCCAAAGCCATAACAGGTACTATCAAGCTGCTTATGTTGGCTATTCTATGCACTCCTCCAAAGATGATTATAAGAGTAAGTATACTTATCATACCGCCCATATAGTGAGGATTTACGTTTAGTATGTTGCTGAAAGCCTGACACATAGTGTTACTCTGTACAGAATTAAATGCAAACCCGAAAGTGACAGTTATAAGGATGGCAAATAGAATTCCCATCCATCGTTTCTTTAGTCCCTTTTCCATATAATAAGCAGGTCCGCCAATATACGAATGTTTGTCTTTTATTTTGAACAGCTGTGCCAATGAAGATTCTATGAAGGCACTGCTTGCTCCTAACAGTGCTATAATCCACATCCAGAATACAGAACCAGGACCTCCTATCGATATGGCAGTAGCTACGCCTGCAAGGTTTCCTGTACCCACACGGCTTGCAAGAGATATAGTAAATGCTTGGAATGATGATATATGCTTTTCGTGTTCGTTTATTTTAGTTGTAGAATCTCCCAAAAGACGGATCATTTCGACGAACATCCTTATTTGTACGAATTTTGTTTTGTAAGTGAACCATACCGCACACCCTAACAGTAGGACTATAAGGATATATAAAGATAAAAAGTCGTTTAGCTGATTAATGAATTCTATTATTCTTGTTTCTGTCATTTATACCTAAATGTTGAATTAGTTAGTTATACTTTATAGAAATATTATTTTATTCTGAAGTAAAAAGTATGTCCTATAAAGACCTGTTCTATCAAGTCGAATCTGATGAAGTCGGCAAGCAGTCTGCTTGTTTCAATTCTTGTTATTCCTGATGATTTGCTGCATTTGTTCAATGTGAGTTCCCCGTTTGCACTTAGAATATCTAGAAGATGTTTTTCCCTTTCCGAATACGTGATGATTACATTTTCCTCTTTTTTGTTATGTTTCCATTTGTTGAGCAATACAGTGTCGGCAAGTATATTTTCATCTTCAATTCTTACATAAGCCCATGGCCTGTTGTTTTTGTCTAAAGCGTATATAGGTTTTTGAGTACATTCTTCAATAATAACTTCCAGTACATCCTTACCGTGTACTCTGTAAACATTGCTTTTGATAGTTACTTTAGGTTTGCAATACATAGTTGCTGCAGCCTCTATCATATAAATTTCTTCTTCAGAACGTACTCCTGCTATTTTCCCGTTATCTTTAACCCCTACAAGAAGTCTTCCGCCTTCTGTATTCGAGAAGGCGGAAATACTTTTTGCTATCTTTCTGGCGTCAGAGATTGCAAACTTAAAGTCCTGATGTATGTGTTCTCCTTCTTCTATCAGTTTTAGAATGTAATCTTCCTCAGTCAAAGTCATTTCATCTAGTTTTTAAATAAGGTCTTAGTATTCGCAAGACTTGTGTGTCATTATGTCAAGCACAAGCTTGTCTGTTTCGTTCATTCCTATAGAACCTATTTTTGTCAGATTCCTTATACTCATGTCTACGCTGTCTTCTATTATACCTTCAATAGACGTTACACATTTCTGTTCCATAGCCATAATAGCCGATAATACAGCCGTAGACACTCCGCTTGTCAGCTTCAGTGCGCAGCTAGGTTTTGCCCCGTCGCATATCATTCCCGTTAGGTTGGCAATCATATTTTGTACTGCATATACCACATTTTTGTAGCTACCTCCCATAAGATATGTAATACCACAACTGCTACCGGTAGCAGCAACTACGCATCCGCAAAGAGCAGAAAGTCTTCCAAGACTTTGTTTCATATAAATAACGGTAAGATGACTTAATGTCAATGCACGTATAAGCTCCTCTTCCGATTTATTGTTGTCCTCGGCATATACAACAACAGGCATTGTTGCAGCAATGCCCTGGTTCCCACTGCCGGAGTTACTCATCACTGGTATCATTGCACCTGCCATTCTTGCATCACATGCAGCAGATGTGTACGACAGAATATGTGTGAAAGTATTGTTGCCCATTACTGCCTGTTCGTTTTTGCAGTACATCAAAGTCTTTCCCAGCTCATGACCATAGTTCCCTTTCAAGGAACGTTCGGCAGCAGCCTTGTTAAGCCTTTTTGATTCTAGAATGAATGAAATCTCATCTATAGGTGCTGTAGTGGCAAAGTCGAATACTTTCTTAAGGTTAAGTTCCAGTTCGTCACTGTCAGATTCATCTGTCTTGTTTATATCCTCGTTTAGAATCACATCATTGTTTTTACTTATATAAACAAAGTTGGTATGTCCTCCGCTTATAATAGCCTTGGCAGTGTTTTCCCCACTTTTACATTCCACTTCTATATATAGTTTCTCAGAGATGTCATTCTTCAGTCCTATTTCTATTATTTTCTCTTCAATAATCTTTTTTCCCTCTTCTACATCGTAAGGAGTACAGTCTTTAAGTACCTCAAGCTGGTATTCCGACTTGCCTATCAATGCCCCTAATGCTATGGCAATAGGCAGACCAATCATTCCTGTGCCAGGGATACCTACTCCCATAGCGTTTTTCAAAATGTTGGCACTAAGTAGAACTGAAATTTTTTCTGGTCTGCACACCAAAGTTTCAGTTGCTTTAGCTACACAAAGAGCTACGGCAATAGGCTCTGTACAACCTATTGCCGGAACAACTTCTTTCTTTATAAGTGCAATGATTCTTTTTCTTTCTGTTTCTGAAATCATATTCGTTATTTCTTATAGTTTTTTAGGCCTGTTTCAAGGAAATCAATATAAAGGTTTATATCTTCATTATACGAATAGGACTTGTTGAGAGGCATACCTTCATTATCTACAAGAACATAGAAAGGCTGAGCATTGGCACCGAATTTAGAGCGTTGCAGATAGCTCCATTTGTCACCAACAGTACGCAATTTACGTTCTTTACCGTTTTCTGTAACGTCTATAGGTTCTGCAAGTTTCGTCTTGTCATCAACGTATAATGTGATAAGTACATAATCATCCTTTAGCATCTTGCTTACTTTTGAATCTGTCCATACAGAAAGTTCCATCTTACGGCAGTTTACGCATCCGTATCCTGTAAAGTCAAGCATTACAGGCTTGTTGTTCTGTCGTGCATATTCCATACCAGCTTCATAGTCGGTGAATTTAGCATGTACCTCATTCTTGTATAAGTTGAAGTCCTGAGTCTGCATAGGAGGTGCAAAAGCACTTACAGCCTTAAGAGGCGCTCCCCATAGCCCTGGAATCATATACACGGCAAATGACAGAGATATTAGTGCCAGGAAGAATTTCGGAACACTTACCTTCTGATTGTCGTCGTCATGAGGGAATTTGATTTTGCCAAGAAGGTACATACCCAAAAGTGCAAAAATAACAATCCACAAAGCAAGGAAGGTTTCTCTGTCAAGTATTCTCCATCCATATGCAAGGTCGGCTACAGACAAGAATTTTAATGCAAAAGCAAGTTCAAGGAATCCTAGTGTCACTTTTATAGAGTTCATCCATCCGCCTGATTTCGGCATAGATTTAAGCCATGATGGGAATAGTGCAAACAGAGTGAATGGCAGTGCAAGTGCAATGGCAAATCCAAGCATGCCTATAGCCGGTGCTATTATACTGCCTGTAGTAGAAACCTCAACTAGCAGGAATCCGATGATAGGACCTGTACAAGAGAATGAAACCAATGACAATGTAAATGCCATCAGGAAAATACTAAGAAGACCTGTTGTCTGTTCAGCTTTGCTGTCTACGGCATTGCTCCATTTAGAAGGGAGCGTGATTTCGAAAGCTCCGAAGAATGATGCTGCAAATACTATAAGCATCAAGCAGAACAATATATTGAATACAGCATTTGTAGATAGTGCGTTAAGTGCACTAGCACCGAATATCAGTGTAATAGCAAGTCCAAGAGTCAGATAGATCACAATGATAGAAGCTCCATATGTCCATGCATCTCTGATTCCTTTTTTCTTGTCTTTTGTACGTTTCAAGAAGAAACTTACAGTCATCGGTATGATAGGCCATACGCAAGGAGTGAACAAAGCAAGCAGACCTCCTGCCAGACCAGTCAGGAATATATATATCCATGACATGGACTCTTCTCCGGAATGTTCGCCGAAATTATTCAATTCGTCGATAACAGGTTTCCAATAGTCTATAGTACTTGCATTTGTGTTGTTGCCTATTTTCAGAGGCACCATGCTTAACTCTTCCGAGGCAGACTGCACATTGTTGTTCAGGCTGGAAATGGCAGCATCACCATTCTTGAAAGAAAATTCCACAGAAGTAGGAGGCAGGCAGTTCTCTTCATTGCATGCACCATATTCAAGATAACCTTTAATGATATAATTGTCACTTGTAAGTTTAATCTTTTGAACGAAAATAGCTTCTTTTTCAAAATATCTTACTTTCATTCCGAAGATAGGGTCCATCTTGTCTATTTCTTTACCCCTAGGAGAAAGTTTCCCTACAACTTCGGCTCCAGAAATGTTGTCTATATTAAAAGTGGCAGAAATTGGTCCCCCGTCACCAAGGTCAGTAGAGTATACATGCCATCCGTTGTCGATGGATGCCTTAAAGATTATTTCAACCTCATTGTCTGATACTTTATTAAGTTCTGTCACGAATTTTATAGGCTCTTGTATTTGTGCAAGAACCGGCAAGGCTATCATGGCTAAAAGCAGCCAGCAAAGTGCGAGTCTTTTTGTCATTTCTAACACTGTTTTATATAAGTTTATTTTTTATTTTTGCAAAGATAGATATTTTTTGTAAGAATCTGATTCGGGAATTTTCTTAAATAAGAATTTTTATGTAAAAGTATATTTACACATATTTATATATAGCTGATTTTAGCATCGAAAAGGGTGATTTTGTCTGGTTTTATCACTTTTTTGAAAAAATGTCTTTAAAAATTTGTTTTTAATCAGAAAATGCCTACCTTTGCATCGCTTTAGAAAATAAAGCACTTCTAAACAGAAGTTTTGGAGAGGTGGCAGAGTGGTCGATTGCGGCGGTCTTGAAAACCGTTGTACTGCGAGGTACCGGGGGTTCGAATCCCTCCCTCTCCGCAATAAATATTGATAATTAATATTTTATGAGATTTACACCCAATTTTACACCCTAATATGTAAAGTTGGGTTTTTTTATGTTTTTTTTAAGATGAAACACATCTTTGCTCAGAAAAAGTGCCTGAATAAAACAAAGCCAACGAAAAGAACAATCAAGTTATGCTCTTTTCGTTGGCTTTTATATCAGTTTAATTGCCTAACCGCAGCAATGTATCAATCCAATATGTGTTCTGGAATGGATACAGTACTTAAAACTCCTCTAATTCGATAGTCTGTATCGGGTACAGTCATTATCATTGTCATATCTACGAGGGCAGGTGATTTTGTCAGAACGTTACCCGTGAGCTCTTCCCAATCCACACCTAAATAGGCTTGAATGATTTGTAACACGTATGAAGAACTGGCATCTTCGCCATACATTTCTATCTGGAAATCATAGGACTCGGACGTAGTGGTTGCAGTATCAGCAGGATTGTGCCTATATAAGCGTAGGTTGGGAATTTTGTAGTTGGTGGGTGCTGCCCCTGTACCGGAATCCAGCGTGATGAAAAACTCGTAACTGTTGTCTTTTAGTATAGGCTTGTTATATATGTTATCTTGGTCGAACAGATAGTAGTCCTGCGCTTGATTGTTCACTAAAAAGAGTGTGGTGCCTGCCGGTAAAACCGGGTGGTTACTGTCATTGATTACGTATGCAAGATAGGAATCTGTAACTTTTACTTCAACGGTTTCCACATCCTTGGTAATATTGTCGGTAATGGTCAGTGTTGTACTTCCCTTCTGCATACCATACAAATTGATGTGTCCTTTTCTGTCATCCTCCTTATCGTTGTATTTTGAGTAAATGGCATTCAATATATTTTCATCCTCTATTGCCAAACTGATATCACCACTACCGTTTGTGACTGAAATAGACGTAGCACCACGTTCTAATCGTGTTTCATAATAGTTTCTTTCAAGACTGAACGGAGTAATTAATTCCGTTTCATTATTATCATCGCTACAAGCTGTAGCAAGCATGCACAGGATAACAAGTATCCAGTTGATAAGTTTATTCATCATGGCTATGTGTTATTGTTTCTTTATCGTAAATTCCAGCTTCTGAAGTCCCTTCTTATAGACATTGGCAAGGATGAGGGCGTAACGGAGTTCTTCGCCTGGCTTCATGGATTTGGTGATATGGGCAAACTCACTTTCAGGAATGACCTCCTTGAACATCGGACCGGATGATTCGTTGCGCACCAGCCGTATTTCATCAGTAAGCGGTGACAATACAAATGAATAGATTGCCATATAGGGTATTTTATTGAATTTTAGCCAATTCGGATCTGCCTTATCAAGGATACACTCTAACCAAATGTGGGCATTATCATAAGACGGAAGGTTGTGACCATCGGCATAGGAAATTTCTCCATTCTCATTGACAATGATTTCCTTTTCTATGGCATACTTGTCAAAGGGACACATATCGTAGTATTCGATATCTTCCTCCGAATTGATTTCTTTCTCCGCAGGTTTCTCCGGCTCTGTGACAATACGGTCCTGAAGGATTCTCAACAGCGAATAGGTACGGTCTGACCCGTCCATTGGAGGATTGGCAAGGATGGTACGCTCTACCGAAAGGTAATATTCGTGCCCTCTTTCGTATGTAAATCCTTTTATTCCATTGAAGTCGAGCTGCGTCCATACTCCAGGATTTTCTTCAGACATAACAAGCATACACTCTACAGGGGTATCACTGCCCCATGGTATGTACGTACCTGTTTCGGAAGAAACGGACATCTTGATTTCATTGACAACATCTTTTGGCGCATTATCGATACAGCCTGACACAAAAAAAGCAGCAATTAAAAGAAATGAAACAAAAAACTTATTCATATTCATACGACTTTCTCTATGGCTCTCTTGAGTACTTAAATTCATAAATGAAGAAACGTGAGCCACTTATGCCACGTCTAAGTAAAGGTCGTAGTAAACATCTGATGCAGATGTAACAATAACAGCCCACGCTATATGCGTGAGAACCACTATGCTATCTCTTGCATCCTTGCATCAGTCTGAAAAATTCCTACGTTTTCACCTACAAGATAAACATAACGTTTCTTCTTTTTTCTTATGTCTTGTAAAGAGTTGCCTCAATCCAAATACAAAATTAGTTATTCTATTGTTGAGTCCACTACAAAAAGTGTTTTTTGACAGAAATTAACGTCCTACAGATACTTCTTAGAGGGGATGAAATTAGAAAAAATGTACTTTTTAAAGGGGACTCATTGTTGTTTTGCACTATAGAGAACAGAATTATAACTTAAACCCTCTACTTTTTCTTGATTCTTCTGTTTTTCGTAAGCCCTGCCGTAATTTATCAAACTGCTCTTTGAACCATTCTACCATCGGTATCCTGTTTATAGTCAGTATAAGCTTACCGTTATTCATCAGATGTTTCTCAACCCTGAAAATATCGTTTCTGATGTCGAATTTCCGTCTGTGTTCTTCGGAATAAATTTTGCCACTACATTGTATGGCTTCTTTCTTTGTCAAAAGTTTGTCAACCATATCTTTGGTAAATCCGATAACAGCGCATAGTTTTTCCATTCTCAACATCTCTTTTGTGCCGTTTTGCAGCATCCATGCGTTTCAGTTCGGCTTTCTGTTTATCGATGATGGATATCCTCCCTTTGTTCCTTCTACTCCTATACTGATGGAACTGCTTTCTCCAATCTTGAAATTAACCATACCGCCTAACTTGTCGGGTGCGAAATTGGTGATAGGGTAGTACATCGGCGAACGTTGTGGCATGATTGATTTGTTTCCATAGCCGTATAGTGTAACAACATCGTTAACCTTAAATGCGGCAGTGGCAGCAATTCCTACATTCCTATAGTCCATCCATCCCCAGTTGAAGTTGGTGGCATACAGTCCTGCTGCCAGACTTAATCTTTTGTTGACAGGCACGGCGTACAAGAACGATACATCTTGTCCGAATCCAGCTCCTGATGGCATGTCTTTGCTTGGGCTGAATGTGACACTCATACCTATTGAAGCATTGAAGCCTTTATGAAGACTCCAGTTTGCATAGCTGTGACTGAACGGTGTCATTCCATACATTAGTCCGTAAGTACCGAAAGAATGGTCTGTAGTGAGTGGAACTATAGGGGGAATCAGAGCTATACTTGACGAGTCTTTTCCGGTGAATGAATCTTGTGTGATACTTATTTCGTCTGATACTGATACTGAATCATTGGACTTGATGTTTTCCTGTCCATATAAATTGTTGTAGACAGGCATTAATATGGTTATGATAATAAGATGAATGTATTTCATGTCAGATGTTTTTATATAGTTTTTCCAAAGATATGTATTAAATATCCATTATGCCCTATAGATTAGATTTTTTATGAAAAAATGAGTTTTATATATAACAAGGTTTGTTTTATATAGAGCCGTAAACGGGTTTGTTTTTTTTGGGGGGCGAGTAATTGGCATAAAAAAAGAGAACGAATCAGAAAATGATTCGTTCTCTTTTTAAAATCTTTTCTAAATAAATAGATTATGCTTCAGCTGCGAATGGAACTACAGAAACATAGCTTCTGTCTTCGCGACCTTTTTTAAAGCATACTGTTCCATCTACCAATGCGTAAAGAGTGTGGTCGCTACCCATACCTACGTTTTCACCTGGGTTGTGAACTGTTCCTCTTTGACGAACTATGATGTTACCAGCTTTACATGCTGAACCACCGAATATCTTTACGCCTAATCTCTTACTTGCTGATTCACGGCCGTTCTTAGAACTACCTACACCTTTTTTATGTGCCATTTTCTTTTACCTTTTTAAATGATTAAGCAATAACTTGTTTGATTGTCAATTCAGTAAACTGCTGACGGTGACCGTTCAGTTTTCTGTAACCTTTTCTTCTCTTCTTGTGGAATACCAATACTTTGTCTCCCTTTACTAAGTTTGATGCGATTTCGCATACAACTTTAGCACCTTCTACAGTAGGAGCACCTACAGTTACATTACCATTGTTGTCAACCAACAATACTTTGTCGAATTCAACTGTTGCACCGTTTTCAGCATTCTGAATGTGGTGTACGAACAGCTTCTTTCCTTCTTCAGCTTTGAACTGCTGACCGTTAATTTCTACGATTACGTACATTTTAAATAAATATTAAACGGTTTTTTCCGTAAGGTGGATTGGTTCTTGCAACCTCTTTTTTACCTCCACGGACTAAAATCGGGTGCAAAGATACTCTATATTATTGATATAGCAAAGGAAAAGCCGTTATTTTTTAATGAAAAGTATAAAAAAAGGAGATTGTTTGTTGCAATCTCCTTAGTAGAGCGGAAGACGGGGCTCAAACCCGCGACCCTCAGCTTGGAAGGCTAATGCTCTATCAACTGAGCTACTTCCGCATCTTCTTATTTTTTTGTGTGGGCAAAGATGGATTCGAACCACCGAAGTCGAAAGACAGCAGATTTACAGTCTGCCCCATTTGGCCACTCTGGTATTTGCCCGAT
>JAHHQV010000016.1 GCA_020026175.1 Phocaeicola sp.
CTCAACACATGTGTAATCCGCTTCACGTTTTCTACAGATATACACAACTATGGGTAAATATTCCACAAGAGGAAGAAATGGCACAATATGCCTCAAATAAACTATTCCACTAATAACCAATACTTTAGCAATATTTGCGGATTCATGGCACAGACATTGCACTACTATTGTCAGAATGCTAAACTTCTTTTTAACGAAAGAGTAAGACTAAACTGATTTAAACTAAACTATTTATTTAACATTAAAAATTTACGATTATGAAGAAATTATTTGCTGCTTTTGCATTGGTTATGGGATTAGGTACTACAGTTGCTTTTGCTGAAAACGCTATCTCGGCTACAAACAATATTGTTGCTAACGTAAACGATTTTACACCGATTGAAGTAAAAGACCTGCCACAGCCTGTTCAGGATGCGTTGGCTGACGCTTACAAAGACTTCACTGTGAAATCGGCTGCCGTTGAGGCTAACGAAGACGGTACTGCGGTATATCAGATTGTACTGACTGATGCCGAAGGAAAGGAATCGACAGTGAAATTCAACGAAAAGGGTGAAGAACTGAAAGACAACGCTGAAGAAACTTGTAACGAATAACCGTTAACGATTGGTTATAAAAAAACGCCTAAGCGCTTTAAGTAAAACGCTTAGGCGTTTTACTTAAAGCGACTGGGCGTTTGAATACAGGCGTATCAATGATGCCTGATTCTACATTTTAAATACGTCATTATAGTCTTTCTCTCTACATTTGTTGAAGAAATAGTCCATCATGAATTGTGCATTTTTTCTTACAAATTCCCTTCCATGCTCGGCACCCAAGGTACTATTCAGTCCGGCATCCTTAAGACATCCGTTATCAAGAAGGTAGCAAGACAGTTCGTAAGGAATGGAATGTTGGTCGATCAACAAGTTTATAGCTTCCTTTTCTGCTTGTTCTTGATTATAATACGGATTGTCGGGAGATGCCACACAGTAGCATAGATTTTTCATAAAGCACAATCCGTTTTTAGGAGTGGCAGACAACATTACCAAGCCATCGCCTAAACTGGAAAAGTCTAAATCTTGATTTTTCTTGTATTCTATCTTTTTTTCGATAAACACTACCATTTCGTCTACATCTTTAAAGAATATAAACTGCTTGCCTTTGGTAGCCTTAATAAAATCTTTATATACTTTTTCTTGGTTGTTCGGCCCTAATATAGACTTCAACTCTTTAATATTTTTTTTCATTCCCGGATTTTCACTGATACGGTAATTCATCATTGCACCATTATGATACCAGTATTCTCCATATTTAAAGAGAGTGGAAGTTACCAATGTATCACCCGGAACCAGTCGTTGAGAATTCTGTTCCAACGACTCTTTTGTCACTTTATAATATGTGTTATCTTCTATCAGACTTTTGAATACAAAATATTCATCAGTCTCGCTCTCTACTGTATACATAGCTTCTTTTACAGAACCAATATTCATATAATAGGCATTGTGGTCAGCTTTATTGTATTCTTGTATAAGCTTGATGTATTCTGGTGCCGTTATACCCAAAAGAGGAGTTCTACCCATCAATACAGTATTGATTCTTTTGGAATACAGCATGATGTCTTTGGTTCTTTCATCCATACTATCATCATCTTCGTATTCGCTCATTATCTCATCCATAGAGCACAGATAGTCTTCATAACATCCTATATTGATGTAGCAATTCATAAAGAACCATTCTATCTTGTTCCTATATTCCAAATAGTTGCCTTCTTCAATATTAGAGAAGTCGAAGAACTCCTGGAGTCTTTCGTTTTCGGGAGCCGTTTCGTATTCTTTGTCGAGTATGTCATATATAGCCTTGGCAAGGTTTTCCAAGCCTTTATTTTCCGGATTATATACTTTCACTCCCTTTTTCCAACTCTGGAAACTATGCCACAGGATGAAACGTATATCCTCTATATTTATTTCGTCATAGTAATATTCGTCGTCAAGCTCGTAGAAAGGCAATCTGCTGCCATATCTTTTTTCGCACTCCGATGTAAATACCTGCCATATGCCTGTTTGAGAAATGACATCTTCGAACCATGCACCTATAAAGATAGCCGCGTCTTCGTATACACCTTCTCCGACTATAGGGTCGCCAGCCATCACATCGTAATCATAAATGACCTTCATCAACTTGTTTACTATATCACAATAATACCTGTCTACTGTATCAGACTTGGTATAAGGATGATAATGAAGCCACTGTTGGGGATAAATCTTTTTCATATCTGAAATATATTAACTGTTATAAAATTGCATAATAAGTACTCATGGCAAAAGGAATAAAATTACTTTTGCAAAAAAAGTTTTACAAAAATATTATTTATAAATAAAAGCAGAACAACATATTATGAAATATTTAGACATTACTATGTTTAATAATAAAAAAAAGCGACGGCCATCCATATCCGGACAACCGTCGCCTATTTTCATATTGTATATGTATTGTTTACTACAGAGGCATATTGCCGTGTTTCTTAGGAGGATTGCTCTGGCTCTTGTTCTGAGTCATTTCCAAAGCCTGGATAAGTTTGAAACGTGTATCTTTTGGTAGAATGATTTCGTCAATATATCCTTGCTCTGCCGCACGATATGGGTTAGAGAATTTTTCCTTGTATTCTTCTACTGCCTTTGCCTTCTCTTCTGGAGTAGACTTACGATAAAGGATATTTACAGCTCCTTCTGCTCCCATCACAGCAATTTCGGCTGTAGGGTAAGAGAAGTTCACATCCGAACCTATCGGCTTGCTGTTCATCACGATGTATGCACCTCCGTATGCCTTGCGTGTTATTACGGTAATCTTTGGCACTGTAGCCTCAGCATATGCATATACTATCTTTGCTCCGTGACGAATGATACCGTTGTGTTCCTGGTCGCATCCAGGCAAGAATCCTGGTACATCGACAAATGTCACAACAGGAATATTGAAACAGTCGCAGAAACGGATGAAACGTGCTGCCTTGTCCGAAGCGTCTATGTCGAGTACTCCGGCAAGATATGCAGGCTGGTTTGCTACGATACCTACCGAACGACCTCCCATGCGTGCAAATCCTACAAGCATGTTCTTTGCAAAATGTGGCATCACTTCGAAGAAATAGTGGTTGTCTACCACAGGCTCGATGATGTTCTTCATGTCGTATGGCATGTTAGGATCATCAGGGATAACGCTCATAAGAGCTTCTTCTGCTCTGCGTATATCGTCCGAGCATGGCTGCATTGGTGCATCTTCCATATTGTTGGAAGGAAGGAAGCTCAACAGTTCGCGTATGCTCATGATTGTTTCTTCTTCTGTGTCGCACAAGAAATGTGTCACTCCACTCTTGCTGCTGTGTGTGTATGCTCCTCCAAGCTCTTCCTTGTCCACCTCTTCGTGTGTCACAGTCTTCACTACATCTGGTCCAGTGATGAACATATGACTTTTTTCCTTCACCATAAAGATGAAGTCGGTCAATGCAGGCGAATAACACGCTCCTCCTGCACAAGGACCAAGTATTGCCGAAATCTGAGGTATCACACCAGACGCAATAGTGTTCTGATAGAAAATAGATGCATATCCTGATATACTTCCCACGCCTTCCTGTATACGTGCGCCGCCAGAGTCGTTAAGTGCAATGACAGGTGCACCGTTCTTCAATGCCAACTGCTGCACTTTCACAATTTTCTGCGCTCCTGTTGTACTCAGTGTTCCGCCATATACTGTAAAATCGTATGCATATACATACACCAGTCTGCCGTCCACCTTACCATATCCGCACACTATACCATCGCCAGGAATATGTTTTTTGTCCATTCCGAAGTCTGTGCAGTGGTGTATCACCAGCTTGTCCAGCTCGTTGAACGTACCTTTGTCTAGAAGCATGTCTATACGCTCACGGGCAGTCATGTGTCCGTTTGCATGCTGCTTTTCAACTCGCTCTATGCCTCCACCTTGAGAAGCTTTCTTGTCGAGTTCCTGAAAATATCTATATTGTTCTTCTGCTGTCATAATCAGTCTTCTTTAATTATATCTAATGTCATTATAACCTGGTTGCTGTTTACCGAATCTCCTTCGCCAACCAAGATTTCCTTAACCACACACGGAGCGTTTACCTTATAGTTGCTCTGCATCTTCATGGCCTCTATCACCACTACGATGTCACCGCTTTCAAGTCTGTCTCCCGCTGCTACCGGAATGCTCACAATCTTACCAGGCATAGGAGAAACAATCTTGTCCTGCTGTTTTTCTTCAGCTCCCTTGCGCATACGCAAGTATTTGGCCTGAGAATCTACTATGTCTATATTATACGACTGGTAGTGGGCATTCACCGTATAGTTCTTGCCGCCTTCGTTGCGGATAAGCTCTGCATTATACGATTTTCCGTTGTGAAGTATAGAGCAGCTTCCGTTTTCGGCCATCACTATATCCACATCGTATGGCACTCCATCTATAGTAAGCTGCACCTTGTTGCCGTCCTTGCTGACTAATGTCACGTCAGCCACTCTGTTTCCTATATGTATTTCCATTGCAGTTCTGTTAAATTCTTAATACACCTTTCTGTAAGCCAAATTCCTTCCATCTGCTGATAGGACGGTTATCCGAAGAAGCGGACTTGTTTTCCTCCAAGTTCATCAGATAGTCTATATATGCCGCAATCATGGCTATATTCTCGGTTTCTTCCTCTTTCTTTCCAGCCCATTCCTTAAGCATTTCCTGATGTTTAGGGATGAATAGAGTGTTATAGTTTCCTTCAACAAAATCAGGTACATTCATAATATGTCGCAAATAGCTGATATTTGTTTTCAGACCTGTTATCTTGTATTCGTACAACACACGGCGCATACGCTCTATGGCAAACTGGCGGGTTGTAGCCCATACTATCAGTTTTCCTATCATAGGGTCGTAGTAGATAGGTATTTCATATCCTTCGTATACATAGCTATCTATACGCACTCCCACTCCATTGGGTTCCATCAGCTGTCTGAGGATACCAGGAGAAGGCATAAAATTGTTTTCTGTATCTTCTGCACATATACGACATTCTATAGCATGTCCTCTCTGTACAATTTCTTCCTGTTTCAGATGAAGAGGCTCGTTGTTTGCTATACGCAACTGTTCTTTCACGAGGTCCACTCCTACCACTTCTTCGGTAATAGGA
Source organism: Phocaeicola sp. (assembly GCA_020026175.1). GTDB lineage: Bacteria > Bacteroidota > Bacteroidia > Bacteroidales > Bacteroidaceae > Phocaeicola. Next base: position 5,159 of record JAHHQV010000016.1, read on the forward strand.
TGTTCTACCTGAAGACGTGTATTCATTTCGAGGAAGTAGAAATTTCTGTTCTTGTCTACAAGAAATTCTATAGTACCTGCTCCTTTGTAGTTTACAGCCTTTGCAGCAGCTACTGCTGCCTTACCCATTTTCTCGCGCAGTTCCTGAGTGACAAATGGAGAAGGAGTTTCTTCCACTACCTTCTGATTTCTTCTCTGTATGGAACATTCTCTTTCGAAAAGATGTATTGCATTGCCATAATTGTCGCCCAAAATCTGGAATTCGATATGATGTGGTTCTTCCACGAATTTTTCAAGATATACTGTATCGTCACCAAAAGAAGACATTGACTCCGAACGTGCAGCATTGTATGCTTCTTCCACTTCCTGCTCGCTATGGATGAGACGCATACCTTTTCCGCCACCACCCATAGAGGCTTTCAGCATAACAGGATAACCTATCTCGTTGCATATCTTCTTTGCTTCTTCTGCACTCTGCAGAGGTTGCTCTGTACCGGGTACTACAGGTACTCCTGCCGCTATCATGTGTTTGCGTGCAGAAATCTTGTCTCCCATAGCGTCCATTGTCTCTGGATCAGGACCTATAAAGACTATACCTTCTTCCTTGCATCGGCGGGCAAACTCCGAATTTTCTGAAAGGAAACCATATCCCGGATGAATAGCATCTGCACCATGTTGCTTTGCTGCTGCAATAATCTTGTCAATATTCAAATAACTCTCACGAGATGCAGCAGGACCTATAAAACAAGCTTCATCTGCATATAATACGTGGCGTGCCGTTCTGTCGGCTTCTGAGAATACAGCTACTGACTTTATTCCCATCTCACGGCAAGAGCGCATTACGCGTACTGCTATCTCACCACGATTAGCTATCAATACTTTCTGTATCATGCTCTAGTTTTTTGGTTTATATTCATTTGTAGATTGCATACCTTCTGTGTGGCACACAATTTCATTTTCTGTGCAAAAATAGACAAAATGTATTATAAAGTAATGTTTAATAACATTATTTTTCTATTTCTACCCAATAATTATGTCTCTATTTACTATAAAAGGCAATATATGATGTATATAAATGCAACATTGATATTGCAAAAGGTGTATTTATGAGATACTCACCATTTCCTGCATTTCCTTTACTGCCGCATGTACATCTGTTATATCCTTCACTACCATGCTACGTCTGCCATTCTGCTCTCTGAGATTGCATCGGCGCGGGTATCTTGACATATATTCTATCACTTTACCGAAAGCCGGACTTTGATAGTATGGACTGTCAGGGTTGCTCACCAAGAACAAAGTCATACGGCCTGCCTTGAGTACTATTTTCTCTATACCCAGACGGCGGGCCAGCCTTCTGAGAGGTACTATGAGTATGAGTTCTTCACCCTCGGGAGGTATAGTGCCAAAACGGTCTTTAAGGCGAGCCTTGAATGCCTCTACATCCTTGTCGAGTTCCAGTTTGTCGAGTTCTCTATAAAGGAGCATCCTCTCGCTACTGCTAGGAATATATTCATTAGGAAAGAGAAGTTCCATGTCGCTCTCTACATTACATTCGTTCACGAATTCCTCGCCGGTAATGTTTTCTTCACCTGCCTTTACGTCATCGGCATATAGTTCGGCAAACTCGTCGTTCTTCAGTTCGGTTACGGCTTCCGACAGTATCTTCTGATATGTCTCATATCCAAGATCGGCTATAAATCCGCTCTGTTCTGCTCCAAGCATATTTCCTGCACCTCTGATATCGAGGTCCTGCATGGCTATATGAATACCGCTGCCAAGGTCGCTGAAATTTTCAATGGCCTGAAGCCTTCTTCTTGATTCGGGTGTAAGAGAACTTAAAGGAGGAGCAAGCAGATAACAGAATGCTTTTCGGTTTCCTCGTCCTACACGGCCACGCATCTGGTGTAAGTCGCTGAGTCCGAAGTTATGAGCCTGATTTATTATTATTGTATTTGCGTTAGGTATATCTATACCACTTTCTATTATAGTGGTGGCAAGCAAAACATCATAATCGTAGTTCACAAAATCGAAGATTATTTTTTCAAGTTCATCTGGCTTCATCTGTCCGTGACCAATACATACCCTACAGTCTGGAATATTCCTCTGAATCATCATCTTCAGTTCCATGAGGTTGCTTATCCTGTTGTTTACAAAATATACTTGTCCGTTACGGCTCATCTCGAAGTTGATGGCTTCTGTTATAATCTCTTCATTGAATGTGTGTACCTCTGTCTGTATAGGATAGCGGTTTGGAGGCGGTGTCTGTATCACCGAAAGGTCTCTTGCACCAAGCAGAGAAAACTGTAATGTTCGAGGTATAGGTGTGGCTGTCATGGTAAGTGTATCTACATTCACCTTTATCTGACGTAGTTTTTCCTTTACACTTACTCCAAACTTCTGCTCCTCATCAATGATAAGAAGTCCCAAATCTTTGAACCTCACACTTTTGCCTATTATTTTATGGGTACCAATCAGTATGTTAACCTCACCATCGGACAGTTCCTTCAGTATGCGGTTGGCATCCTTGGCACTTCTGGCACGGCTAAGATACTCTACCCTGCATGGCAGTCCGTCAAGTCTCTTCTTGAATGTCTGATAGTGCTGGTATGCAAGCACTGTTGTCGGTACCAGAACCGCTACCTGCTTGTTGTCGGTCACTGCCTTAAATGCTGCACGTACTGCCACTTCTGTCTTGCCGAACCCCACATCACCACACACAAGGCGGTCCATAGGACGGTCGCTCTCCATATCGTTCTTGACATCCTGTGTAGCCTTGGCTTGGTCGGGAGTGTCTTCGTACAAGAACGAAGCCTCCAGTTCGTGTTGAAGAAAACTGTCGGGACTATATCTGAAGCCTTTCTCTTGTTTTCTTTTTGAATATAATTTTATCAAATCACGCGCTATATCCTTTATCTTGGTCTTTGTACGCTCCTTGATTTTCTCCCATGCTCCTGTACCAAGTTTGCTTATACGCGGAGGTTCTCCCTCTTTTCCTTTGTATTTCGAAATTTTGTGGAGCGAATGTATAGATACAAACACTACGTCATCATTCTGATATACAAGTTTAATCACCTCCTGAGTGGTATTTCCGTTTGGAATCCTCATCAGTCCGGCAAATCGTCCTATACCGTGGTCTATGTGTACTACATAATCGCCCGGCTCAAACTGGTTAAGTTCTTTGAGCGATAGTGCCACTTTTCCGCTGCGTGCCTTGTCACTGCGGAGATTGTACTTATGGAAACGGTCGAAAATCTGATGGTCGGTGAATATACATAGTTTCATCGTGTGATCAACAAATCCTTCGTGCAGAGTCCTGTCTACAGGCTCAAAAGAAATACTGTCGCCACGTTCCCCAAAAATATCCTTCAGCCGGTCGGTCTGCTTGGAACTGTCAGAACATATATATAGGCTGTAGCCTCTCTGTATGTAATCTGTAAGAGATGATGATACCAAATCGAAATTCTTGTGGAATATGGGTTGTACTGATGTATTGAAATCTATCTTGATATGAGGTGTACCCGAGGGTTTGGCTCCGAAATCTATACGACGGAAGTCTAGTGCTTTACGGACAAAATCATCGCCTGTTATCACTACATTGCTGATGTCTGCCACCTCTCCCTCACCCGACTCTTGTACGGCTATGTCCTGTGGTGATACTGCCTCATCGTGTATACTCTGTATCTTTTCCTTTGTCCAAAGAATATCCTTTATACATATGATAGTATCCGACGGCACAAAATCAAGGAAAGTGACCGAATCGGAAGAAGTTCCTGCCAATTCAGGCACAATACTTACAGCATCCATCTTTTCTTTCGACAACTGACTTTCTACTTCGAATGTCCTGATGCTGTCTACTTCATCGCCAAAGAAGTCTATTCTATATGGATATTCGGATGCAAACGAATATACATCGAGGATACTGCCTCGTAATGCAAACTGTCCCGGCTCATAAACATAGTCAACATGACTGAAGCCATAATCAGAAAGTGTCTTCATCAAGAAGGATGTATCTATATTCTGACCTACTTTTACACCTATGGTCTTGTCTGAAAGTGTTTTTTTCGACACTACTTTTTCTGCTATAGCTTCGGGATATGTAACCACTGCTACAGGTTCTTTCTTTTCTATCCTGCTCAGTACTTCGGTACGCAGAATTTCATTTGCAGCATCTTTCTGTCCGTATTTAATCGCTCTTCTGTACGATGACGGAAAAAACAGAGTGTCATGGTCTCCGTTCACCTGTACCATGTCATGATAAAAATAACCTGCCTCTTCGCTGTCATTCAGCACAAACAGGCATACCAAAGGACTTCTGCGCACAAAAGCCGAAAAGAACAACGATGGACACGAACCGTGTGTACCACCTAAGAATATCGTCTTTATATTGTTGTCCTTCAAGACTGAGTCCAAAATAGAAACATTCTTATGGGCACAATATATCTTTTGTAATTCTGAAATTGTCATTGTAGTAATAATAATTGATGCAAATTTATAAAAAAGTTATTACATTTGCGACAATAAGACAAACTACTAATCAGCATGAAAAGAGACACAATAGAATTAGTATCGAAGCACAACCTTAGGGAAGCCCTAAGCAAGCTTGGTGAAACAGCCGGGAAATTGGAGCACTGGCAGTTGAAATCGGAAATAGACAACCTTGATACAACATATAATTATATGTTGCAATATGCCTCACAGGGAGTTAACGACCCGTCACGAAATGTAATGTACAACAATATAGTGAAAAAGATATATGCATTGACAAGGATAACAGATGCTTTGGACGAACTGAAGAACGGAAGCAGATACTTGTCAAGAATGTACAAGACTATAAAAAAACTGAAACCATACGAAGAGGCTTTGGAGGAACTGGAATCGGCATACGATTTTATGATTACGACAGACAACAATGGTAAACAGGACATGGCAAACGCCCTCAAGAAAATGCAGACAATTACTGATGAACTTTTTACCAAAATATGGATGCCTGTAGTATGGAGCAAGGAAGACTATCTGTCGGTAACGGAAATGATAGACTCTGATGATATAGACGACAATATCAAGGCGGTGATTATAGCTGCCGTAGGGCTGAGCCTAATAGAGTTGATGGATCCTTACAAGACAAGACTACTGATACATTCATACATTGGAGGATTCAGTCCATTGGTATCACAAAGAGCATTGACATGTCTCATCATATCATTGCTTTATACAGAAAGCCAAATAGAAGAATCGTACGATGAACTGAATCAAGAGTTCAAGGCTCTGAGCCTAAATCCTGACTTTGCCGATGATATACAGAGGATTATAAAACAACTTATCCTTTCGCTCGACACAGAAGAAATAGATAAGAAGATGCGTGATGAAATAATCCCATCAATAATGAAAAGTTCGTATTTCAAGAAGTCAGTAGAGGACATTATAGAGCTAAAATCAGATGAATTTACAGAAAAGAACCCACAATGGCAAAGTCTGAAAGACAATATAAAGGAGCTCGACAATCTGAGAATGGAGGGAGCCGATACTAATATGGGAGCATTTTCACAACTGAAAAGGTATCAGTTCTTCAACAACCCTGCACACTGGTTTTATCCTTACAGTACGGATACTCCTGAAATATACGAACTGATGAACAAAGCAGGTAATGAAGACTATAAAGCTATATTGGAAGCTATAATGGAATTTCCAGATATGTGTAACTCCGACAGATATTCGCTGTGTCTCACACTGAAAGATATGTCTCAGTTTCCTATGGACGGACTGAAAGAGGGACTTACTGCACAATATAACATGATGAAGGAGAAACTTGCGGAATTGGGAGACAATAATAAGATGGAAAAGGAAACCGTGAGCAGACATTTCATACAAGACTATTACAGATTCTGCAAATTGTGGGCTTCTAAAGAAGACAAAAAGGATATATTCACGGATAAACTGACCGTATGGAAACCTAAACTGATATACAACACTTTGGAAGAGAGCGGACATCTGAAATCTATTGCCGATTATCTTTTCTCGAAAGACTATATATCAGAAGCACTAGAAATATACAGACATACTGTAGAAATAAATCCTAGCGACATTGAGTCTTTACAGAAGATTGGCTACGCCTATATCAAAAGTCATGATTACGAACTGGCTGTAGATGTACTGGACAAGGCTAACATGTTGGAACCGGATAATGAATGGACTCTAAAAAACCTTGCCGTATGTTACAAGAAAACAGGAAATGCCGAAACTGCACTGAAATATCTGAAAGAAGCCGAAGCACTGAACCCTGATGACATCAAGTTGTGCAATCAGACAGGAATAACTCTTATACAGCTTGAGAGGTTTGATGAAGCCATCAAGCAGATGTATAAGGTAGAGTACTTCAGCTCGAAAAAGAATCCTGCAAGAAGAGCCATAGCATGGTGCTACTTCATGACCGGCAAACTGGATGAAGCTTCAGAAATGTTTGGTAAAATAATAGAAACAGATGATGTCTGTACTGATGACTACATAAATTTAGGACATGTTTATCTTTTGAAATCAGACATACATAAAGCTATAGAATACTACAAAATATCCAGCAATTTATCTGGTGACAAAGAATCTTTCCACAAAAAATTCTCTGAAGATGCCGACATGCTGAAAGCTAAAGGCATATCAGAAGAAATGACATATATGATACCAGACATGGTGTACATGTAAGCAAACGCATTAAATAAAAGTGACACAATTGTGTGTGTGTGTTGGGAAGTAATCTAAAAAACAGTGTTTGTAGAAAACAATACACACATTATTTGCAGCTATAATACTCAAAGTATAAAAAAGCCGTTATCAGAATCAAGCTAACCTAATTCTGATAACGGCTTTTTAATGTTTTAAGTCAAAATCTGTATGCCTTGATGTATATATCATTTATATACACAAAAGCAAGTAGTTTATTGGTCTGGATTATCTACCTTTCCCTTATATTCGTCAGGCAAACCAGACTCTATAGTCTTATATGATTCATTCATAAGTTCTTTGATGTTATCCATCCCCTTACACTTTGGAAATATAGGCTTATGTATAGTCAGTTTCATGGGATGCCACGAAAGAAGTTTGCCTGTACGTGGAAGTATCTGAAAAGAACCGTGTATGGTAAGTGGAACTACAGGCAACTGCAACTCGTCTGCAAGTTGGAAAGCTCCTTTTCTGAAGAATCCCATATGTCCTGTAAAACTTCTGGCCCCTTCTGGAAAAACCACAAGCGAAGTTCCATCCTGCAATACATGGAAAGCGCGCTCTATAGTTTCGTGTACCTTACGCGGACCAGACTTGTCTACAAAGATAAAACCTGCTGATTCGCATGCCTTGCCTACAAAAGGTATCTTTCTCAAACTCTTTTTCATCATCCACTTGAAATTACGATCAAGGAAGCCATATATCAGAAATATGTCAAAAGAACCCTGATGGTTTGCTACAAACACATACGACTGATTCCTGTCAATATTCTCATGCCCACTAACTTTTACAGGAAGAAGAAGTACGTAACACATAAGTTGCGACCACAACTTGCCGGGATAATATCCCCAAAAATTACCATTTCCAAAACGACAACCAACTATAGTGACAATAGCTGTCAGAATTGTTAATACCAGACAAATAGGAAATGCTACTATCAGCTGGTAGATAATGTATAAACATTTCATAACCATATTATTCTCATTTTATTTATTACTAGCAATAACTACATAAATCAAGTGAAATTCTAACCTTTTTTCAGTGTAATGACCGTTATTTCAGGCCAAGCACCTATTCTCATAGGAAATAAGACAAATCCCATACCTATATTGACATAAAGTCCACGAGAACCCTCAAGATATAAACCGTTATGCTCGGGATATACTAACGATGATGCCGAAAGACCGAAAAACGAAATCTGCATATCGTGAGTATGTCCAGCCAACATCAGTTCTACATCTCCTTGTGGAAGAACTTCCCTCCTCCAATGCGTCGGGTCGTGACTCATGAGAACCTGAAACATTCCCTCAGTACCACTGATAGCATCATCAAGTCTTGCATAATCAGGAAAAGGAGGTTTACCACTATTCTCTACACCTATAACAGCTATAGAATCATTGCCACGTCTTATAACAACATGGCTGTTGTTAAGCATATGCCATCCCATAGCGTTCTGCATGCTTATAAGAGAGTCTACATCAGCCAGTCGGTCGGTTTCTGTATTCCACGACGAATACAGACCATAGTCATGGTTTCCCAACACAGAATATACACCATCGGTCGCCTTAAGCCTTGAAAACACATCAACAAGACCAGACAACTCTACAGAACTGCTATTGACCATATCTCCAGTAAACAGAGCAATATCTGCCTTCTGCGACAAACATATATCCATAGCCTTGTTAAGAGCTACAGTATCACCTCTCCAACTTCCGGAATGTATGTCTGACAGCTGAAGTATCCTGTATCCATCAAACGCCTCTGGCAAATCTGGATGACAGAAAGTGACCTCCTTCACTGTAAACTTCTCTTTACCAGCAGTTGCACCAAATATGATATATCCTAGCACAAACAGTGCCAGAACAGACGACAATGCTGCATATGGTAGGCTCCTTCTTGTCAACAACCTGCCAATTCCTTTGACAAAAAGACTGAAAAGCATAAAAAACAATTTGGGAACACATATACACATAGCTACAATGAGATAAACACCAAAGTAACCGTATAGTGAATCTTTGAACAATGCAAATACAAACATACCTGCAAGCATCAGTATACCAGGTGTCCAAAGCAAAAAAGAGAATATCCTGTTGTTCGTATTCTTTATGTAATATTTATATATATACCAATCGGGTAACAAAAAAAGAAACGTAAACGCTACCAATACTCTAAGTAATACCAACTGCATAATTATAATGACATTTATTAAAACCGTTAATTATATAACATCATATCTGAATGTACGAAAGAAAAGTATTATAGTCACACTGAATACACATTACAGAAATCTGAAAGACAAAACTTCCACAAGAAATATCTATAGATTTACGCTTAGGAAAGGCCTTATTTCATCAATACTTTTACCTCTTCGACGAGCATAATCGGCAAGCTGTTCATCATCTATCTTACCGACACTAAAATATCTGGATTGAGGATGTGAGAACATCAGACCACTGACTGAAGCATGTGGACACATCATTCCATTGTCTGTCAAACTGATACCTATACGTCCCAAATCAAGAATTTCATCGAGCAGAAAATTTACAGACATATCAGGCAGCGAAGGATAACCCACAGCAGGACGTATACCACAATAATCTTCCCTTAGCAACCCATGCTTTGTCAGATGTTCGTCAGGAGCATAGGCCCACACCTCCTTGCGTATAATTTCGTGTATACGCTCAGCAGCAGCTTCTGCCAATCTTTCTGCCAAAGTCTTACAAAGCATCATATCATAATCATCGCCCACAAACAGCTCTTCCATCTTTGGGTCAATAGTTGTAGCAAAGCATCCCACAGTATCTTTTATACCTGTAGAATATGGCCTTACAAAATCACTAAGGCATAAGAAAGGATCTCCCGGACGAATATTTGTCTGCTGCCTCAACAGCGGAAATACAACATTGCCATCAAGCAACAGATTATCACCATCAGAATTGGCATCCATTAATCTATAAATAGCATATACCTTGAATTTTCCGTCAAGGCTATTAATCATCCTTACCGTCTCCTTATGCAGTTGCATGGCTTCTGCAGCCTTGCTCCTGTCTTCTTGCGGAAACGATGCCAGCCACATGGCTCTACACGAATCGCATCCATGAATATCAGCTATAGCCGAATATTTAGGCTGAAAGCCCCAAGCATGAAAAAAATAAATCCAGTTTATATACTCTGCCAAATCGTGTATTTCAAATTCCTTTACCGTTATGTCTACCTGCATAAATGTTATATATAGGAGATTAAATGATTCAAAAAAAACGCATGAATTTATAATAGCATACATTCCAAAATTATCGAATAGACGTAGCTGTCATTACGATAACAAGGAACAACAATCAAGTTATCTGTCAAATACCAGAGCCTGACCTCTATTCAAAGTATTAACTTTTCCGTCGCTATATGCAAGTATTCCATTTACATATGTCTTCTCAACCTTACCATGAAAAGTCTTTCCTTCCATAGGACTCCAGCCACATTTACTTTCTATGCAATCAGTTTCCACTGTCCACTCGCTGTCAGGATTCAGTATCACAAGGTCTGCCTTATACCCTTCACGTATGAAACCTCTGTCTTTAATCTGATATAATTCTGACGGATTATGACACATTTTCCTCACAAGCTGCTCTATTGTAAGGATTCCATCCTTCACAAGTTCAAAAACACTGACCAACGAGAACTGAACAGATGGCATACCCGAAACTGCTTTCAATGCCCCTCCTTGTTTTTCGGCAATAAGATGTGGCGCATGATCGGTACCTATTACATCTATAATATTAGAGTTCAACGCCTTGCGCAAAGAATCTCTGTCGGATACAGTCTTTATACTAGGATTACACTTTATGCGTGCTCCCAAAGTTGCATAATCTTCATCACAGAACATAAGATGCGATACACATGCTTCGGCAGTTATCTTTTTTTCACCTATAGGTTTATCATCAAATAACTGTAATTCTTTTGCTGTACTTACATGCAATATATGCAGACGTGCTCTGGTTTCCTTAGCCAGTTTTACTGCCAAAGATGACGATTCGTAACAAGCCTCTTCACTTCTAATAACCGGATGAAGACTTATATCTGCATCATCACCATACTTTTCCTTTGCAGCAACTGTATTACGACTTATGATGTTCTGGTCTTCACAATGAGTTGCGATAAGCATTCCTGCTTCCGAGAATATTCTTTTAAGAGTTTCCATGCGGTCTACAAGCATATTGCCCGTACTTGCACCCATAAACAGTTTCACCCCACACACATGAGTCTTGTCGAGTGCAGCAAGCTGCTCGGCATTATTGTTTGTAGCACCAAAATAAAATGAATAATTTACGATACACTTGTTTGCAGCATCAGCAAACTTATTGTTCAAAGCTTCAAGAGTAGTAGTCTGAGGTATACAGTTTGGCATATCCATAAAAGAAGTAACCCCTCCGGCTGCCGCTGCAGCAGTTTCGGTTGTCATATCAGCCTTATGTGTAAGCCCCGGATCACGAAAATGCACATGATCATCTATTACACCTGGTATCAGATAACATCCATGAGCATCAATAGTTTCGTCAATCTCAAAATCAGGAGCATCATCACCGTTTATAACCTTACATATATTTTCACCGTCGATAACTACAGAACCTCTAAATTTATTATCTTCATTTACAATAATAGCGTTTTTAATCCAAGTCTTCTTCATAATAACAATCAATTCTTTTTAGGATATTTTCTGAACCATCCATCCCATCTCAGTTTCATAACTCCAAATACAGCCTCTCCGAAAATACTGCTGTTCATCTTTGATGTACCCAACTCTCTGTTTACAAAAATCACAGGAACCTCAACAACCTTGAATCCGCACTTATAGGCAGTATACTTCATCTCTATCTGAAAAGCATAGCCTTTAAATCTCACTTTATCAAGAGGAATTGTTTCGAGGACTTGTCTTCTGTAGCATTTGAATCCTGCCGTGGTATCACAAACGGGTATGCCTGTTATAAATCGGACGTACTTTGAAGCAAAGTATGACATCAGCACTCTACCCATAGGCCAGTTAACCACATTTACACCACTGATATATCTGGAACCTATAGCCACATCACCACCGTCGTCATGACAAGCCTTATAAAGTTTTGGCAAATCATTCGGATTGTGACTGAAATCAGCATCCATCTCAAATATATAATCGTATTTGTTTTCTACAGCCCATTTGAATCCTGTGATATAAGCTGTGCCTAGTCCGAGCTTTCCTTTTCTTTCAATGATAAAAAGTCTGTCTGGAAATTCTGATTGAAGTTTCTTCACTATATCGGCTGTACCGTCAGGAGAGTTGTCCTCTATGATAAGAATATGGAAACATTTTTCCAACCCAAATACAGCTCTGATTATATTTTCTATATTTTCCTTCTCGTTATAAGTAGGAATAATCACTATACTGTCACTATTATGCATAATATTTTCTATAAAACTTTATGGCAAAGATAAAAAAAGGCTGGCGCAGTGACAAACGAAAATGAAGTTTTTCAATATATTCCATCTGAAGAAACCAACACAAAATGCTGTGTCCCTACAAACAAGCACAATACAAAGCCAGACTTATAGTCCAACATTTAGTTTTGTTCAAAAAAAATCAAATCCGAAAACAGGCATAAAGACAATTAAATTTACTCATGATTTCACAGCGTTGCTATTCTCTTCCTTCAGCCATCATTATATATTCCTTTACAAGAGAGTTGTTTCTGAACGACTCTGGAGCCTCATCCATTATTTCTTTCAGCAAAGGAGACATATACGGATAAGGGAATGAATTTCCTATCATTATGAAGACTCCAGGGCCAAGAACATTTTCACTATTTTCTATTATGAATGTCTTTGCCAGACGATTCATTTTTTCAGACAAGTCACTACGTTTTTTGTCTATCTTATGCTGAACGGTATTCAAATCCATTCCGTCCATTATCATTCTGCTTTCCTCACGCTCTACATTGTAAGCCATATCGTCAAGCAAAGTTTTGTCTTCTATAAACCTGTTGAATTTGTCATTCAGAGGAGTACCCTTTATAGATATGCCAGCATTGTCAATGTTTATTTTTATATCTCCTTCCTCAAGCACCAACGGCATTATGCAGTCATTGTCCATATAAAGCGAAGCCAACATCACAGAATCAACCACTCCATTCATGCTGAAAATTCCGTGAATCACTTCTGCCGAATCTATCTTGACAAGTTTATCGTTCGAAACAACCTTTATGAACAACATCTTGCCATCAAGTTTTGACATTGATGTAGAACCTTCCACTCTATATTTTTTACCACAAGAGACTAAAGTTGAAACAAAAAACACTAGAAAACAAAACCTAAACATGTACACTGTTAATTTATAGAATTAATTTTTTCGGCAAAGTTACAGTGTTTATGTTAATTGCTAACTTATTTTTATCCAAAATAATACTAAATATAAAAGGATAATAAGTTTAAAAATCCAAACAAAGATTATCCTTGATTACATTTTTCACAAAAAGTTATATTTTAGAATGTCAAATTAAAGTTAATCGGATGGTAAATACTATCTTTGTAAAGCTTTAAACAATGGTTTCAAGCAGATAATGTTATACATAAGTAACATTGGATAACAAAGGAATACAAAATCAAAAACAATAACTTTTCAAAAATTATTTTCAAATGAAAAAAATCAAAATCTTAGTGCTGTCACTTATATGTGCAGCCTTCTCTCCGGCTAAGGCCGATGAGGGGATGTGGCTTCTGCAACTCATGAAAGAGCAGAATCTGGCAGACAAGCTGAAGGCTCAAGGCTTGAAGATGAATGTTGCAGACATCTACAACCCAGGACAGGTAACACTGAAAGATGCAGTGGGTATATTCGGAAGAGGATGTACAGGAGAAATAATCTCTCCAAACGGACTTATACTAACCAATCATCACTGTGGATACGGCGCTATACAACAACACAGTTCTGTAGAACACGATTATCTTACAGACGGATTTTGGGCTAAGAGTATGGAACAGGAAATCCCTACTCCCGGACTTACATTCAAGTTTGTAGAACGTATTGTAGATGTAACCGAAAAGGTGAACAACGACATAGAAAAAGGGAAAGTGGAAGAGGTAAAAACCTTCGGAAGCGAATACTTGAAAAAACTGGCTTCGGAAGAACTGAAAAAAAGCGACCTGAAAAAAGCAAAAGGTATCACAACAATGGCTCTTCCGTTTTATGAAGGAAACAGATTTTACGTTTTCTATATCAAGACATACAAAGACGTACGTATGGTAGCTGCACCACCGTCATCAGTAGGAAAATTCGGAGGCGAAACAGACAACTGGATGTGGCCACGCCACACTTGCGACTTCTCTATGTTCCGCATCTATACCGATAAGGACGGTAACCCTGCCGAATACGATAAAGAGAATATTCCTCTGAAAGCCAAAAAACATCTTGCCATTTCTCTGAAAGGTCTTCAGGAAGGAGACTATGCTATGATTATGGGATTTCCGGGAAGTACCAGCCGTTATCTTACTGAAAGCGAAGTAAAACTGAGAATGACTGCAACCAACGTTCCACGTATAGAAGTACGCGAAGCACGACAGAATGTACTGAAAGCCGAAATGGCAGCAAGTGACAAGGTACGTATTCAGTATGCCAGCAAGTATGCAGGATCAAGCAACTACTGGAAAAACTCTATAGGTATGAACAAGGCTATTGTAGACAACAATGTATTGGAAGCCAAAGCAGAACAAGAAGCACGTTTCGCCAAATTTGCAATGGCCAAAAAGAATGTAGGCTATCAGGAAGTAGTGAAAAAAATTGATGCTTATGTGGCAGAAATAGAACCGCTACAGACACAATATACATACTTCAGTGAAGTCTTCAGAAACGGAATAGAGTTTGAATCGGCATACACATTATTCAACAAGCTACAACAGGCCCTGAATAAAAACAAGAAAAAAGATATAGAAAAAGCCATATCGTATCTTAAAGAAGAATTTGAGAATATACACAACAAGGACTACGATCATGAAGTGGACCGAAAGGTAGCAAAAGTACTTATCCCATTATATGCATCAAAAGTTCCTGCTGAAACACTTCCTACATTCTATGAAACAATAAAGAACGATTTCAACGGCGACTACAATGCATACATTGATGCATGCTATGACAAATCTATATTTGCAAACGAAGAAAACTTCAACAAGTTCATAAGCAATCCTACAGTTGAGGCTATAGAAGACGACCTAATGGTGCAGTATTCAAAGGCCAAGGCAGAATCGGCTTTAGAACTAACAAACAAAGTGTCAGATGTAAATGAAGACATAAACCTTCTGCATAAAACATATGTAAGAGGATTATGCGAAATGTATGCTCCGGAACCTAAAGCACCTGATGCAAACTTTACAATCAGACTTACATACGGAAATGTAAAGCCATACAGTCCTAAAGACGGAGTACACTACAAATACTATACTACACTGAAGGGAGTGATGGAAAAAGAAAATCCGAACAATCCGGAATTTGTAGTACCAGAAAAGCTGAAAGAACTTTATAACACAAAGAATTTCGGACGCTATGCTATGGCTAACGGTGAAATGCCTACATGCTTCCTCACTACAAACGACATCACAGGAGGAAACTCTGGTTCACCTGTAATGAATGGAAACGGAGAACTTATAGGATGTGCTTTCGATGGGAACTGGGAGTCTTTGAGCGGTGACATCAATTTCGACAACAACATGCAAAGATGTATAGCCGTAGATATACGATATGTACTCTTCATAGTAGAAAAACTTGGAGGTTGCAAAAACCTTATTGACGAAATGACAATCATAGAATAATGAAAAAAACAATATTATTATCTTTATTAACCACATTTACCCTTGCCGGACATGCCGACGAGGGTATGTGGATGCTGACTGACTTGAAAAAGCAGAATGCAGCAGTAATGTACGACCTCGGACTTGACATAAGTATCGACAAAGTCTACTCGCCTGAAAACATAAGCCTGAAAGATGCAGTAGTACACTTCGGAGGAGGATGTACTGGCGAAGTTATATCTTCTGAAGGGCTTGTACTTACAAACCACCATTGTGGATACGGATACATTCAGCAACATAGTTCTGTAGAACATGACTATCTTACTGATGGTTTCTGGGCCATGACACGCGAACAGGAACTTCCATGCGAAGGCCTTACAATAACATACATAGACAGAATCTTGGATGTAACATCATACGTTAAGCAGCAACTGAAAAAAGACAAAGACCCTAAAGGTCTTAATTATCTGTCTCCGTCATACCTGGAAAAAGTTGCAACAAGATTTGCAAAGAAAGAAAAAATCAAGACCGACGAATTTACAATTCTCGAACTAAAACCTTTCTATGGTGCTAACAAATACTACCTCTTTGTAAAGACAGTATATAAAGACATACGTATGGTAGGTGCACCACCTTCGTCTGTAGGAAAGTTTGGAGCAGACACAGACAACTGGATGTGGCCACGCCATTGCGGTGACTTTTCAATGTTCCGCATCTATGCAGACAAAAACGGGAAACCAGCAAAATACAGTGCCGAGAATACTCCTCTGAAAGTCAAGAAACACATTCCTATCAACATGAAAGGAGTAAAAGAAGGTGACTTCACCTTTGTAATGGGATTTCCAGGACGCAACTGGAGGTATATGATAAGCGATGAAGTGGAAGAACGCATGCAAACCACCAACTTTATGCGCAAAACTGTAAGAGGTGTTCGTCTCAAGACTTTGGGTGAAGAAATGGCTAAAAGCGACAAAACACGTATACAATATGCAGCCAAATATGCCTCATCTGCCAACTACTGGAAAAATGCCATAGGTATGAACGAAGGACTGATAAAGCTTAAAGTTCTTGACAAGAAAAAGCAACAACAGGAAAGACTTCTGGAATATGGAAGAGAGACAGGCAATGGTTCATACAAAGAAGCCTTCGACCAAATACGTTCTATAGTATCAAAACGCAGAAATGCAATATACCACCAGCAAGCTATTTATGAAGCAATGATGCTTGGAACTGAATTCTACAAGATACCAGATACAGATAAACTGAAAAAGGCTTTGGAAAGCAACAATGCAAAGACTATAAAAGAAGAAACAGAAAAACTTGAAAAAGCTGGAGAAAAATACTTCAACAAAGATTATGATGCAGAAGTAGACCGAAAAGTTTCTAAAAGACTTATTGCACTATATGCCAAACTTGTTCCTGCCGAACAGCACATCAGTATTTTCAAACAGATAAATGAAAAATTCGGTGGAAACATAGAAGCATTTGTTGATGCATGTTTTGACAAGTCTATATTCAGAAGTAAACAAGCACTGGATAACTTCCTTGAAAAACCTGATGCAAAAACACTTAGAGAAGACTTGATGGTGATGTATGCACAGTCAGTAAAAGACGGATATGACGCAACAACTAATGCCATGAAAGCAGAGACCAATGCCTATAATCTTGCACATAAGACTTGGGTAGCAGGTATGCTGGAATTGAAAGGGAAAGAAAGAACCCCTATTTACCCTGATGCCAACTCTACACTGAGACTGACCTATGGCAAGATAGGTTCGTATGAACCAGCTGATGGTGTGGAATATCTTTACTATACAACTCTGGAAGGAGTTATGGAAAAGGAAGACCCTAACAATCCTGAATTTGTAGTTCCTGCAAAACTGAAGGAACTTTACAACAAAAAGGATTTCGGACCATATGCAATGCCCGACGGACGCATGCCTATATGTTTTGCTACAGGCACTGACAACACTGGAGGAAACTCAGGTTCGCCAGTATTCAACAACAAGGGTGAACTTATAGGTACAGGATTCGACAGAAACTACGAAGGTCTGACTGGAGACATTGCCTATAACCCACAACTACAGCGTGCTGCATGTGTAGATATACGCTACACATTATTTATCATAGACAAATTTGCAGGTGCAGGTCATCTTCTAAATGAAATGACTATAATAAGATAAAGATTCAAGCACTTTTTTACTTCCTCACGTTCGTGATAAATGCTCATCACGAACGTGAGGAATATTCATCACGGCCGTGATGAACTCTCATCACGAACGTGATAAACCTAAAACATGTAAATACCACATCCAATACACTACTCCTTTATAATCATATAAGCATGAAACCTTGTAGTAGATGTCACTGGCACAAGAGACAAATAACCGCTCACTATCCTTCCACTTTCATTCTTTACCAACGGATATAAAGACGAAAGTTCACCATGCTTAGACAAAGCTTCACTTTCTGAAAAGTAATGTTCGACAAAGAACTTACCTTCCGACTTCACTTCTACATACTTGTTGAACAATATTCTTGAGACAACACCCATGTTCATCCTCAAGTTAATCTCCACACATGGATGAAGCAGATATTCCCCCTTTTCAAGACATATCATCATATCTACACCAAAGTATCCAGTATAACCTCCCGAAATTATAGTAGAAGTCTTGCTTATAAGAAAATCCTTTACATGAGACAATAAATCAACAGAAACAAACTCTGACAATTTCTGCTCTATCTTAGTGTCGCTCATAAGATAATTATATTTATAGGCTCCATGAGAATCGGTATCAAACAATGAATATCCCAAAAACGAAACTATGCCATCATTATCTGAATAAAATTCCATGGCAAAATCCAACACCTTATTATATATAGGCTCTGCCATCACACACCCCTGAGTGCGGATAACCCTTGACACCCATCCTTCGGCATTGCTATTCCACGTTTCGGAAGATATACGTACCAACCCTCTGCCACTACCCGACCAAGGAGATTTCAATATCACATTATTATATATAGCCATCACTTCCTTTATAAGAGCTATTTCAGTACAACGAAATGAATTGCCACATATACCCACCACAGACGAAAGCGAATCAAGCACTGCTACAGTCCTCTCACGACTAGACAAAAATCTGATATGTTCCAGTTTGCGTTCATCAGGAAGAACTACATGCTGCAAGGCATCATCCTGCAACGAATGCACAAGAGCTGGATTCCATCCCCAAGGATATATCTCGACATCAGCGTTAAGAGCCTGTATATCATCTGTAAATCTGTCATCCGAAACATGTGCAAATGAAGATATCTGATTTTTAAAGACTTGTATCAAATCTTTATTATACACATACACCAAGGTATTAACTGCACTATACCATAAAGGCAAAAAGCACAAATCCTCCTTCATACGTATTATTTCTGCTGGAATTTTATAATAAGGAGAAAAATTAGCCAGTGCCATATCGTGTTCGGGATTGAATATGTATAATTCCTGTTTATTCTGCATAATTAGTTTATTTATAATGCAAAGTTATACGAAATAAATAATTTCTGCTATCTCCAGTTTGCAATATTGGTAAGTATTCGTATATTTGCAACACAGAAAAAGATTATTCATGGAGGCATTTTACAGAACACATTGTTATTTGATAGAACATACCAATGCTCAAGTCCGCAGAGATTTAATGGATGAAATCAATTGGAATGACAGGCTTATTGGCATCAAAGGAACTAGAGGAGTAGGAAAAACCACTTTTCTTCTGCAATATGCTAAAGAAAAGTTTGGCTTAGACCGTTCTTGCCTGTATGTCAACATGAACAATTTTTACTTTTCAAATGTAAGTCTTGTAGAGTTTGCAGGAGAATTCATCAGGAGAGGAGGTAAAGTTCTGCTGATAGACCAGGTTTTCAAATTGCCAGACTGGAGCTATGAACTTAGAACATGTTACGACAAATATCCTCACCTGAAAATAGTATTTACAGGTTCGTCTGTAATGCGTCTGAAAGAAGAAAATCCCGAACTTAACGGCATTGTTAAATCATATAACTTGAGAGGCTTTTCATTCAGAGAATTTCTGAATCTTCAGACAAACAACAATTTTTCAAAATACAGCCTCGAAGAAATTATCAACAATCACGAACATATAGCCAAAATAATATTGCCGTATGTAAACCCCACACAATATCTTCAAGATTATATTCATCACGGATTTTATCCTTTTTTTCTAGAAAAAAGAAATTTTTCGGAAAACCTTCTCAAGACTATGAATATGACACTTGAGGTTGATATACTTCTTATAAAACAAATAGAGCTGAAGTATTTGTCGAAAATAAAAAAACTACTATATTTATTGGCCGTAGATGGTCCAGGTGCACCAAATGTAAGCCAACTATCCGAAGAAATCCAAACCTCGAGAGCAACCGTCATGAACTATATAAAGTATCTGGCAGATGCTCGACTTATCAATATGGTCTACCCCAAAGGTGAAGCCTTTCCGAAGAAGCCAGCTAAAATAATGATGCACAACACCAGCCTGATGTACAGCATATATCCAGTAAAAGTTGAAGAACAAGATGTTCTGGAGACATTCTTTGTAAACTCATTGTGGAAAGACCACAAAGTAAACAAAGGAGAAAAAGGCACATCATTTCTGGTAAACAACGAACTGCATTTCAGGGTATGTCCCGAAGGATGTAAGTTCAAGTCAAGCCCGAACGTATATTATGCAATGCATAAAATGGAAATGGGACATGACAACCTCATCCCTCTATGGCTATTCGGCTTTTTATATTAAAAACCTGGTATTTATTAACTAATTATTATAATTTAGTAATTGTATGGCTAAACAAAAAAAATTTATCACATGTGATGGTAACCAGGCTGCTGCACATATCTCGTATATGTTCTCAGAAGTAGCAGCAATCTACCCTATCACTCCATCATCTACAATGGCTGAATATGTAGACGAATGGGCTGCCGCAGGACGTAAAAACATCTTCGGCGAAACTGTATTGGTTCAGGAAATGCAATCTGAAGGTGGTGCTGCCGGTGCAGTACACGGATCTCTTCAGGCTGGTGCATTGACTACTACTTACACTGCTTCTCAGGGACTTCTTCTTATGATTCCTAACATGTACAAGATTGCAGGTGAGTTCTTACCATGTGTATTCCATGTATCTGCTCGTACTCTTGCTTCTCATGCATTGTGTATCTTCGGCGATCACCAGGATGTAATGTCTACTCGTCAGACAGGATTTGCAATGTTGTGCGAAGGCTCTGTTCAAGAAGTTATGGACTTGTCCGGTGTCGCTCACTTATCAACTATCAAATCAAGAGTTCCATTCGTAAACTTCTTCGACGGTTTCCGTACATCACACGAAATACAGAAAATCGAAATGTTGGAAAACGAAGACCTTGCTCCACTGCTTGACCAGGAGGCTTTGGCAGAATTCCGCAAACGTGCATTGACTCCTAATAAACCAGTTGCACGCGGTATGGCTGAAAATCCAGACCACTTCTTCCAGCATAGAGAATCTTGTAACCCATTCTATGATGCAGTTCCAGCTATCGTAGAAGAATATATGAACGAAATCAACAAGATTACAGGCCGTAACTATGGCTTGTTCAGCTACTATGGTGCTGACGACGCAGAACGCGTAATCATCGCTATGGGTTCTGTAACAGAAGCTGCACGTGAAGCTATCGACCACTTGGTAGCAAACGGTGAAAAAGTAGGTTTGGTTTCTGTACACTTGTATCGTCCATTCTCTGCAAAACACTTCTTGGCTGCAGTACCTAAGACAGCTAAGCGCATAGCAGTACTTGACCGTACAAAAGAACCAGGAGCAACAGGCGAACCATTGTTCTTGGATGTAAAAGAATGTTTCTACGGACATGAAAACGCTCCTCTTATCGTAGGCGGACGTTACGGATTAGGTTCAAAAGACACAACCCCTGCACAGATCTTGTCTGTATACGAAAACTTGGCATTGCCTATGCCTAAAGACCACTTCACTATCGGTATAGTAGACGATGTTACTTTCACATCTCTTCCTCAGAAAGAAGAAATAGCATTGGGCGGTGAAGGTATGTTCGAAGCAAAATTCTATGGTTTGGGTGCTGACGGTACTGTAGGTGCTAACAAGAACTCTGTAAAAATCATCGGTGAAAATACTGATAAATATTGCCAGGCTTACTTCGCATACGACTCAAAGAAATCTGGTGGTTTCACTTGCTCTCACTTACGTTTCGGTGACCATCCTATCCGTTCTACTTACTTGGTTAATACCCCTAACTTCGTAGCTTGCCACGTACAGGCTTATTTGCACATGTACGATGTAACTCGTGGCTTGCGTAAGAACGGTACATTCTTGCTTAACACTATCTGGGAAGGCGAAGAATTGGCTAACAACCTGCCAAACAAGGTTAAGAAATATTTCGCAGAAAACAATATCTCTGTTTACTATATCAACGCTACAAAGATTGCTCAGGAAATTGGTTTGGGCAACCGTACAAACACTATCCTACAGTCTGCATTCTTCCGTATCACAGGAGTTATCCCGACAGACTTGGCTGTAGAACAGATGAAGAAGTTCATCGTAAAATCTTATAGCAAGAAGGGAGAAGATGTTGTAAATAAGAACTTTGCTGCTGTAGAACGCGGTGGTGAATATCAGCAATTGACTGTTGACCCTGCATGGGCCAGCCTTGAAGTGGAAACTGCTACAACAAACAACGATCCTGCTTTCATCAACGAAATCGTTCGTCCTATCAATGGTCAGGATGGTGACTTGTTGCCTGTTTCTGCATTCAAGGGAATTGAAGATGGTACTTGGTATCAAGGAACTTCAAAATATGAAAAACGTGGTGTTGCAGCATTCGTTCCTGAATGGAATCCTGAAAACTGTATACAATGTAACAAGTGTGCATATGTTTGTCCTCATGCTTCTATCCGTCCGTTCGTACTTGATACTAACGAACAAACCGGTGCTCAGTTTACCTCTCTGAAGGCTGTAGGCAAACAGTTTGCAGACATGACATTCCGTATGCAGGTGGATGTTCTTGACTGTTTAGGCTGTGGAAACTGTGTTGATGTATGTCCTGGTAATCCTAAGAAAGGTGGTAAGGCGCTTGCCATGAAACCTCTTGAAACCCAATTAGGAGAAGTAGAAAACTGGACTTATTGTTCTGAGAATGTGAAAACAAAACAGCACTTGGTAGATATCAAAGCCAACGTGAAGAACTCTCAGTTTGCCACTCCTTTGTTTGAGTTTTCTGGAGCTTGTGCCGGTTGTGGTGAAACTCCATATGTAAAACTTATTTCTCAGTTGTTTGGTGACCGTGAAATGGTAGCCAACGCTACAGGATGTTCTTCTATCTATTCTGGTTCAGTTCCTTCAACTCCTTATACAACTAACGAAAAAGGCCAGGGTCCTGCTTGGGCAAACTCATTGTTCGAAGACTTCTGCGAATTCGGTTTAGGTATGGATATGGCTAACAAGAAGATGCGTAATCGCCTTGAAGAAGCCATGAAGACTGCTATCGCTTCTGAAGAAACTCCAGCAGAATACAAAGAAGCATTCCAGGAATGGATTGACGGACGCAACGATGCTGACAAGAGCAAGGCTGCTGCCGAAAAGATTATCCCAATGGTAGAGGCTTCTAAAGATAAATGTGCTGCTTGCGCTACTATCGCCGAATTCCAAGACTACTTGGTAAAACGCTCACAGTGGATTATCGGTGGTGACGGTGCTTCTTACGATATAGGTTACGGAGGTCTTGACCATGTAATCGCTTCTGGCGAAGATGTAAACATCTTGGTATTGGATACTGAAGTTTACTCTAACACAGGTGGTCAGTCTTCTAAGGCTACTCCTCTTGGTGCTATTGCTAAGTTTGCTGCTTCCGGTAAGCGTGTACGCAAAAAAGACCTTGGTATGATTGCTACTACTTACGGTTACGTATACGTAGCTCAGATTGCTATGGGTGCTGACCAGGCACAGACATTGAAAGCTATCCGCGAAGCTGAAGCTTATCCAGGTCCATCATTGGTTATCGCATATGCACCATGTATCAATCATGGTTTGAAAGCAGGTATGGGTAAATCTCAGGCTGAAGAAGCTAAGGCTGTAGAATGTGGTTACTGGCACTTGTGGCGTTTCAACCCAACTCTTGAAGAAGAAGGTAAGAATCCATTCTCACTCGATTCTAAAGAACCTAATTGGGATGCATTCCAAGATTACTTGAAGGGTGAAGTTCGTTTTGCTTCTGTAATGAAACAATACCCAACAGAAGCTGCTGACTTGTTCAACGCTTGCGAAGATATGGCTAAGAAACGCTATGCTTCATACAAACGTATGGCTGCTATGAACTGGAGTAACGAAGAAGAAAAATAAATATAAAATAGTTCTCACAGGTAAATATAAATGAGGGTATCAAAACAATACCCTCATAAAAAAAATCACCACTGCTACATTTTTGTAACAGTGGTGATTTTCTTTATATGACATGCAAAAATAAAGACTTATATTTTCTAATAATTTTAAATCAATAATTCCTAATAATAAATTGATATATATCAAAAAACAAACATGATAAATCCAGTTTTAATATTATGTTAACTATAAAATAAATTTTAATACAATATATTTGCGACAAAGTAAAGAAAGAGATACAACTAAATTATGTCAATTAAAAGAACTGTAAAGTATCATGTACCTCAAAGGGGACTATACATGTATGCACAAAGTTCAGAAAATGTAACTGAACTTATTGTACTGAATAGTACAGATAGCGAACAGACTCTAGTTAACGAACATATCCAAAAGTTACTAAAGGATAGAACAGTTGGAAAAGAAATATCCAGCGGAAAGATGATTGATTTAAAAAAAGATATGGTTATACCTGCCAATAAATCTGTCATCATAGAATGTAGATACTAGCTTAATTAAAAAGAGACCATATAAAAACATTCATATTTTTATATGGTCTCTTTTTAATTCTAACTTAACATATATCAATACTCAAAACCATTTTGAATATAAATACTTTCATATAATATCATTTGCCGTTGTACCTGTATCCATTGAAAAATTTAGTAAAAAACAACCATTGATACTCAATTGAGTTTTTCCAATAAACAGCATTGTGTTTACCAGGTCTTATAATATAATCA
The DNA here is from genome assembly GCA_020026175.1 of Phocaeicola sp. Taxonomy (GTDB): domain Bacteria; phylum Bacteroidota; class Bacteroidia; order Bacteroidales; family Bacteroidaceae; genus Phocaeicola. Next base: position 29,862 of record JAHHQV010000016.1, read on the forward strand.
TGGTTAATTCCTCTATCTAATAATTTTTTGTGGAATTCATTATTCACTTCATAAAAGAAATCATCTGCACCACAATCTATAATCAAAGACAAGTCACCATCCTTTATACTGTCCACTTGATTTATAACAGTATATTCATCCCATCGCTTCAAATTTTCATCCTTAGGTCCTATCTGATTTTTCATCTTCCAGTTATTAGGGAAAGGACGAATATCAACACCACCACTTGTACTGCCAGCTGCTCCAAACAATGTTTTATGCCTAAATGACAACCATAAAGCACCATGACCACCCATACTAAGTCCAGTAATAGCTCTGTAATTTCTACTCTTTATAGTATTATAATGAGTATCTACATATGGTAATAATTCTTTGGTTATAAAAGTTTCAAACAGACTGCCACTATTTATCGGACTATCCCAATACCAACTGTTTTCACCATACGGACAAACAACAATCACGCCGTCTCTATCAGACATTTCTGGTATATTTTCATTTATTGAAATCCAAGTTTTGGCATTTCCACTATATCCATGTAATAAATAAAGTACAGGACATGAAGACTGCTTTTCTTTTTCCGGTAATACAATTACTACTTCAACATTCCTGTTCATTTTAGAACTATAAACATTTAACGTATCAATTACTGCCGAAAATACAGATGATGACATTAATGTCATAACAACAATAAAAAGGACTCTAAACATAACTATAAACAAATGATATTTAAAGACAACATAATACCGTGTCAGTATTTTAAGAAAAGAGATTCTATAAGATTATATAGTGTTTATTAAAAAAGTATTTTGATTTATACAGAAGATTAGTTTAATAGCCATAATACTCCACTATAATAAAGGAGTACTATGGCTATCATTTTTATTATAAAAAGTCTAAAAACTTTATGATTAAACCAAACAAGTAAAAATCATTGCATTCAAAATCAGCAAACTTTGCGAGAGCCATCACCTATAACCACATCATAGACTTTAGGGCTACGACCGAATTTGTCTTTGAAGCGTTCTTTTGCTGTAGTGATGAAAGTTTCGTACAATTCATTCTTGACTAAGTTGATAGTACATCCACCGAATCCACCACCCATAACGCGTGATCCAGTTACTCCACAATCAAATGCAATATCGTTCAAGAAATCAAGTTCTTCGCAAGAAACTTCATAAAGTTTACTCATTCCATGATGTGTTTCATACATCTTCTGACCAACCAGTTCATAATTACCTTTTTCCAAAGCATCACAAACGTCAAGCACTCTCTGAATTTCCTCAATAACATATTCTGCACGCTTGTAATCTTCTTCAGAAACCTCAGCTTTAACAGCATTAAGCATTTCCATTGTACAGTCACGAAGGAATTCTACATTAGGATGAGTTTTCTTGATTACTGCAACAACATTTTCACAACTCTGACGACGCTTATTGTAAGCCGAAGATGCAAGTTCGTGTTTTACTACAGAATCAACAAGAACCAATTTATAACCTTCAGGTCTGAATGGGAAATACTGATATTCCAAAGAACGGCAATCCAAACGTATCAAACTACCTTCTTTACCGAACACTGATGCAAACTGGTCCATTATACCACATTTTACACCGCAATAATTATGTTCTGTAGCCTGACCTACTTTTGCCAATTCAAACTTGTCAATCTTGTTATCACCAAACAAATCATTCAAAGCAAACGCATATGTAGACTCTAGAGCAGCAGAAGAAGACATACCAGCTCCCAATGGAACATCACCGGCAAAGGCTGTATTAAAACCTTTTACATCTACGCCTCTCTTTATCATTTCACGACAAACACCAAAGATATATCTTGCCCAACTAGCTGATGGAGCATCTTCTTCATTCAAGCCAAATTCTACATAATCCTTCAGGTCAATAGAGTATGCACATACTTTATCTGTTCCATTAGGTTTGATTTCAGCTACCATTCCTTTGTCAACTGCACCAGGAAAAACAAATCCACCATTATAATCTGTGTGTTCACCAATCAAATTGATACGACCTGGTGATGCATATACTGAGCCTGTTGTGCCATCAAAATGCTTAATAAAGCGACTTCTTACAAATTCTATATCCATGACTATTAATAATTAAAAGGTTAATATAATAAAGTTCATGGATTTATACCTGGAATATAAATCCATGAACTAAGTTGTTTATTCTACAGGAATATCTTTATTGACATTTTTGCAGCCAAACAATGCATAATACAACAAATATGCTAATGCTACAAGAATTACAATATAACTCATCATATAACTGCTAGTTACATCGGCTACTACACCCTGAATTAGCGGAAGGATACCACCTCCACAAACCATAACCATAAAAATACCCGATGCCATTGCTGTATATTTTCCAAGTCCTTCAACTGCAAGGTTAAAGATACCGCCCCACATGATAGAAGTACAAAGGCCACATAATATAAAGAACATAACACCAACAGGCACTACACTCATACCAAAGCTGATATCTGATTTAAAAACAGGCATTGAAATTGTAACATCTGTAGGTGCAAACATACCGATAAGTATAAATATTATACCCAACAATGATACTGTTGTAAGCTGTGTCTTACTTGAGAACTTAGCTCCCAAGGCTCCACCGCAAAGACGTCCTATCATCATCAAGAACCAATAAGTACCAACTATAGAACCAGCTACAGCAGTTTCCATACCAAGTCCCTTTGCACCTTCAGCAGAAGTGGAAGTAGTAAGGAACAAGTTTACAAAGTTAGGGATACCTACTTCAATACCTACGTATACAAAAATAGCGATAGTACCAAATACGAAGTGACGGAACGACATTGGACTATGAGTATCCTTCACTTTATGTTGTGCAGCTGTTTCCATGTGTGGTTCAGGTATTTGCATTACTGCAAGAACTACAAAAACTATAGCAAAGATAGTCATAGCGATGAACAATGCCGGATTAGCATCACTGATACGTGTATTCTGACTGATGGTACCAATCAAATATCCTCCCAATACAGGAACAATAGTAGCAGAAATAGAGTTCAATGCACCACCGAACTGAATCAACTGATTACCAGTCTTACCGCCACCACCTAAAGTATTAAGCATAGGGTTTACAACTGCATTCAGCATACACATAGAGAAACCTGAAATAAATGCACCTGTAAGGTAAATCCAGAAAGCTGTAAGTTCACCTGGCTGATAATTGATTTTTCCAGACAAAATCTGAACACCGACTCCTACGAATCCAACAGCAACTGCTGTCAATGCTGTTTTCTTGTAACCAATTCTTTTAAGCATGATGCCGGCAGGCAATCCCATGAAAGCATATGCTATAAAATTTGCGGCATTACCAAGCTGAGTCATCCAGTTTGCTGCCTGAAACTGTTCTTTTACTATAAGTCCCAAAGGATTTGTCAAACCTGTTACAAATGAAATCATTGCAAACAAAGCAAACATCATCGCTATTGGAAGTAAATAACTTTTCTTTTGAGTAGACATGATTCTTTTAATTAGGTTAAATGATTAATATTATTATAGGTTTAAATTATTCTTCTACACCAAACTTGTATACTGTCACCTGATAGTAATTATCACCAGGGTTCAAAACCGCAGAAGGGAAATGCCCTTTATTAGGTGTATCAGGGAAATGCTGTGCTTCAAAACAGATAGCACTTCTCTTTGGGTAAGTTGCCTTATGGTAACCTTCAAATCCACTATGCCAGTTTGCAGTATAAAGCTGTACACCAGGTTCTGTTGTATACACCTCAAGACTTCTATTTGAATTTGGCTCTATACATTTAGCTGCAAAAGTCAATTCTCCAGCTTCTTCTTTATTCAACACATAGCAATGATCATATCCCACACCATACACCAACTGCTGGAAATCATTATCGATCCTACTTCCAACCACATGAGGAGTTCTGAAGTCCATTGGAGTACCCTCTACTTTAGATATTTCGCCAGTAGTTATAGACACCTCATTCATCGGAGTATAAAAATCGGCATTGATTGTCAAAATATTATTTTCTACAGAAGGAGTAGGATCAGACACACCGGCCAAGTTAAAGAAAGCATGATGAGTCAGGTTCACCAATGTCTTTTTGTCAGTAAAAGCATTGTAAGTAATAATCAGCTCATTTTCATTTGACAAAGTATAAACTACAGTGACATCAAGATTTCCAGGGAAACCTTCTTCACCGTCAGCAGACAGATAATGCAATACCACACTCTGCTTGCTAGTCTGTTCCGCATCCCACACTCTAGCATGAAAACCTGTAGGACCTCCATGAAGTGAATTCGGTCCATTGTTTATAGTCAACTTATATTCTTTTCCGTCAAGTTTAAACGTTCCGTTAGCAATTCTGTTACCATATCGGCCTATCAATGTACTAAGAAACGGTTCAGGACTGTTTATTACATTATCAATCGTATCATGCCCCTGAATTACATTTGCATATTTACCATCCTTATCCGGCATCATAATAGCCAGAATAGCGCCTCCATAGTTTGTTATTGCTATTTCAGCTCCGTTATCGTTAGTCAGAATATACAAATCTGTATTCTTACCATCTATAGTCTTCTGAAAGTCTGATTTTTTCAGACCGCTCAAATTGTTTTCGTTATAAAAAGTGTTGTCCATGATACTATATTTTCTATTGATATTAGTTCTATATATGTTTAAATTCTTATGCAAATAAAAAGATTTTATTTAAATTACCCAAACATTTTTCTTAAAAAAAGAAAAGCATTTAATCATTGTTTTTATATAATGCCATAAAATCAGCTACAATAAACGTACTTCCACCTACAAATATCAGATCATTACTTCCTGCATTACTTCTTGCTGTTTCAAACGCTTTTTTAACACAAGGATACGAATCCCCACTAAGACCATGATTAAAACCAATTTCTTTCATTTCATCTGCTCCTAAGGCTCTTTTCACTGAAGCTTGTGTAAAATAATACCTTGCATTTTTAGGAAGCATAGACACGACTCCGTTTACATCCTTATCATTTACCATACCTATCACTATATGGACATTATCATATTCCACTCCCGAAAGCTGTCCAACTATATACTCCATACCTCCGATATTATGACCGGTATCACAAATAACATCAGGATGTTCTTCCATTTTTTGCCATCTTCCCATTAGTCCGGTAAACTTACATACGTTTCTGAATCCGTTCTTTATGTTGTCATCAGATATATTATATCCAGTTTCTCGTAGTTTGACTGTGGCATTAAGTATGGTATTTGTATTTTTTATCTGACAATTTCCTCCCAATTCGCCACACAGTTCATCCAAAAACAATTTGGTATGATACCTGAACAAACCGTCAGAAGTCTTTTTATAGTCTACAATCATCTGATTATCCTGTGCAAATACTATCTCCGAACCTGTTTCATTTGCCTTGTTTACAAATACAGGTTTAGTTTCATCTGTATATTCACCTATCACTACAGGTACACCGGGCTTTATTATTCCAGCCTTTTCTGATGCTATTTCAGAAAGAGTATGTCCCAAGAACTGTGTATGATCAAGACTTATATTTGTTATGACACTAAGGTCAGGAGTTATTATATTAGTACAGTCCAATCTTCCCCCCAGTCCAACTTCAATAACAGCCACATCCACTTTTTCTTCAGCAAAATACGAAAAAGCCATAGCTGTAGTAAGTTCAAAGAAAGAAGGATGTAACGGCTCGAACACATGCTTATGATTGTCTACAAAGTCAACAACAAATTTTTTATCTATAGGTTTTCCGTCAACCCTTATTCTCTCACTGAAATCCAGCAAATGAGGAGATGTATAAAGACCAGTCTTATATCCTGCCGACTGAAGGATTGCCGCAATGGTATGCGAAGACGAACCTTTGCCATTGGTTCCTGCCACATGAATCGTTTTAAACTTCGTGTGAGGATGAGAAAAATACCCATCAAGTATCAACGTATTTTCCAATCCTTCTTTATAAGCATCCTTGCCCACATTCTGAAACATTGGCGTACTGTTATACAAATAACTTAAAGTTTCCTGATAATCCATTTACTTATATTTTTATTAAAGACAGTGCAAATATCATCATTTTTTTCATCTTATTTCCTATATCAATATGAAAAGCATAAATAATGACAAAAAACCTGTTGACAGAACGAATAGATGATAAACATTCTGGCAACAGGTTTTTTAAAAAAAATAAATATATTATACTATACCAAGAATCCCAACAATATACCGGCTGCTACTGCCGAACCGATAACTCCGGCCACGTTAGGTCCCATAGCATGCATCAACAAGTAATTTGTAGGGTCGTATTCCAAACCTACAACCTGAGATATACGTGCCGAATCGGGTACAGCCGAAACTCCGGCATTACCTATAAGAGGATTAATCTTATTCTCTTTCTTAAGGAACAAATTGAAGAACTTGACAAACAATACGCCAGATGCAGTTGCAATAACAAACGACAAGGCACCAAGCATAAAGATGAAAATAGAATCACGAGTCAGAAATTCTGAAGCCTGAGTAGATGCTCCCACTGTCAATCCCAGCAAAATAGTAATGGTATCAATCAGCGGTCCGCGGGCAGTTTCAGCCAGACGGCGTGTCACTCCACTTTCTTTAAGCAAGTTACCGAAAAACAACATTCCCAACAATGGAAGTCCGGAAGGAACAAGAAAACAAGTAAGCAACAACCCTACTATAGGGAACATCACCTTTTCGGTATGCGATACAGCACGAGGTGCCTTCATCTTTATAGTACGCTCACTCTTAGTAGTAAGCAGACGCATGATAGGTGGCTGTATTACAGGCACAAGAGCCATATACGAATAGGCAGACACAGCTATTGCACCCATCAAGTTAGGAGCAAGTTTCGACGACAAGAAGATAGCAGTAGGACCGTCTGCACCACCAATGATACCAATGGCAGCTGCCTGCATAGGGTCAAAACCAAATTCCAAAGCCAACATATAAGCCCCGAATATACCGAACTGTGCAGCTGCACCGATAAGCATCAGTTTAGGATTTGAAATCAAGGCAGAGAAATCGGTCATGGCACCAATGCCTAAGAAAATAAGAGGAGGATACCACCCCGAAGTAACACCTTGATATAAGATATTAAGCACCGAACCTTCTTCATAAAGGCCTACCTTAAGTCCTGCCTCCATATTAAAAGGAATATTACCTATAAGGATACCAAAGCCGATAGGAATAAGCAACATAGGCTCAAATTCCTTCGCTACAGCCAGATAAATGAAGAATATACCAATAAATATCATTATCAAATGCTGTGGAGTAGCATTATAGAAACCGGTATATGTCCAGAAATCGACCAAGTTATTCTGTAAAAAACTAACAAATTCTCCCATACTATTCTACTATTATAAGGTCTGTACCTTCAAGTATTGATTCTCCTTTGCTGACTTTTATAGCAGCCACCTTACCGTCATGGTCAGACTTGATGTCATTTTCCATTTTCATAGCTTCCAGCACTATCAAAGTCTGTCCTCTCTTCACCATATCACCTTCCTTCACCTTTATATCAAGAATTACTCCAGGAAGAGGAGATTTGATACTTCCCTTAGATGATGCAGGTGCAGGGCGTGTCACTGTAGCCGTAGGAGCAGCCGGAGTAGTAGATGCAGTACGTACCACCGGTTTAATTACAGGTTTTGCCGATTTTTCAAGTTCTACAGAATATGAAGTACCATTCACTTCAACCTGTACTTTACTATCTTCGATATCTCCTACAGTAACTTTATATAAATTACCATTGATTTTATATTTATATTCTTTCATACAATTTTCCGATTAATAGATTATTTCTTGTTAGGGATTTCACGTAATGTATAAATCTTCGAACTCCAAGGAGAGTAGCTGCGTTTCACTCTGCTGATGGTAAGAATAGTTTCTTCCACATCGTGATCAGCCCCTTGAGCTTCATGCAGAGCCATAGAAATGGCAGCAATAACTTCACCCGGAGCCTCTCCCAACTTCATATCTTTTGCCTCCTGTTTGTCGGTCACATTCTGAGCCTTCATGGCATTACGCTTGCGCAATGATATGGCAACTTTGCCAATGAATCTGAAAAACAGATACAGCAATAACAATCCCGAGAACACAACTGCCATAGCCGAAATAGCCATACCCACTCCTATGGGGTCATGCTGTTCAAACTTATCCATTTTAGGATTGCTCTCTATAGTCTTATTGTTAGTGCTTGGAGTAACATATTTGTCGGCACTGTCATCCTTCACCTCCCATTTGTCAGAAGCATCACCCACACGGGCATACGACTGATTCGACTTCAGCGAAGCAGAAGGAACAACAATCTGGTCCAACAGTTTCTTTCCCGAATCATACAGACCAATCCAGTTGTCACCTGTTTTGCTCAACACAAAGTTTGTATGAAAAGTACCACGTCGAGGAGCTCCGTCAGCCCAAAACAACGTATGCTGACGAGGTTTCAACAAAGTAAGGACATCCCCTTTCGGAATAAAATAAGTAGCAGTATCTCCCACACACGAACTTACTTTGAGATAACATCCAGCCAAGTCTGTACTGCTATATGATTTATTGAATATTTCAATCCAACCGCTATGCACACCATAATCATCCTGAAAGTTGTTGTTATTATCCACAAGCACCTCATTGATGACAAGTTTGTTGTTAGACTTCTGTTCCTTACAAGAAGAAAAGCCCACCATCAGCAGCAATGACAGAAATATTCCTATATTAAGTTTTCTCATCATAAAAATAATTTTTAAGTTTTATTACAAAGGAATATTTCCATGTTTCTTTGACGGATTTGTCAATTTCTTGGTCTGCAATTGCTGCAAAGCACGAATAACGCGGAAACGGGTATTTCTCGGCTCTATAACATCATCTATATAACCATACTTGGCAGCATTGTAAGGATTTGCAAACAATTTAGTATACTCTGCTTCCTTTTCGGCCATAAATGCCTTAGGATCTTCAGCAGCCTTGGCTTCCTTGGCATACAACACCTCTACAGCACCTGCACCACCCATAACTGCAATTTCGGCAGTAGGCCATGCATAATTCATATCTCCGCGCAGCTGTTTACAGCTCATCACTATATGCGAACCTCCATACGATTTACGCAATGTAATTGTAACTTTAGGAACTGTAGCCTCACCATAAGCATAAAGAAGTTTTGCACCATGAAGAATAACCGCATTATACTCCTGCCCTGTACCAGGCAAGAAACCGGGAACATCCACAAGCGATACAATAGGAATATTGAACGCATCACAGAAACGAACAAAACGCGCTCCCTTACGAGAAGCATTACAATCAAGCACTCCAGCAAGGAATTTAGGCTGGTTTGCCACAATACCTACCGACTGTCCGTTGAAACGTGCAAAGCCCACTATTATATTCTTGGCAAAATCTTTCTGAACTTCAAGGAACTCACTGTTATCTACTATAGCACCTATCACCTCATACATGTCGTAAGCCTTGTTCGGACTATCAGGAATAATCTCATTCAAAGAATCTTCAAGACGGTCTATAGGATCAGTACAATCAACGTATGGAGCCTCTTCTAGATTGTTTTGAGGTATATATCCCAAAAGTTTACGTATCAGTGCAAGTCCATCTTCTTCTGTAGAAGCTGTGAAATGAGTAACACCAGAACGTGTAGAATGTACGCTGGCACCACCAAGTTCCTCCTGCGAGACATCCTCTCCGGTAACTGTTTTCACCACTTTAGGACCTGTAAGGAACATATACGACGTACCCTCCATCATAAGAGTGAAGTCTGTAAGTGCAGGCGAATAGACTGCACCACCGGCACACGGGCCGAAAATGCCCGAAATCTGAGGTATGACACCCGAAGCAAGAATATTGCGCTGGAAAATTTCAGCATAACCCGCAAGAGCATTTATACCTTCCTGAATACGTGCTCCTCCCGAATCATTCAGTCCGATACATGGAGCCCCCATCTTCATGGCCATATCCATCACCTTACAGATTTTTTGCGACATGGTTTCAGACAAAGAACCTGCAGAAACAGTAAAATCTTGTGCAAATATATATACAAGGCGACCTTCTATAGTACCGTAACCAGTAACTACACCATCACCAAGATAATGTTTCTTTTCCATTCCGAAGTTAGTGCAGCGATGCTCCACAAACATATCCATTTCTTCAAAACTTCCTTCATCCAGCAACATTGCTATGCGTTCGCGTGCTGTATACTTACCTTTTGCATGTTGCTTCTCAATAGCTTTTTCACCACCGCCCAAACGAGCCTGTGTACGAAGTTCAATAAGCTCTTTTACTTTTTCAAGTTGATTGCTCATAATTAGCGTGTTTATTAATGGTTAATTAGATAAAATAATCAACTGATTTTTAATAGAAAAAAAAACAAGGTGAAAGATTTGTTTTATAAAGTATTCCATAAAACAAATCTTCCGCCTTCCTCACTACTATAAAAAATCAACCGACGTCATTCTTATAATAATTTATTTTTCACAAAGTTCTGTCAAAACTCCCATTGTTGACTTAGGATGCAAGAAAGCTATATTCAAGCTTTCAGCCCCTTTGCGAGGTGCCTTGTCTATCAGACGAATCTCCTTACCTTCAGCCTCAGCCAAAGCATTTGCAACCCCATCCTCTACAGCAAAAGCTACATGATGGACTCCCATTCCTCTATTTTCTATAAATTTTGCGATTGTACTTTCGGGACCTGTAGGTTCAAGAAGTTCTATTTTTGTCTCTCCACACTTCAAGAAAGCAGTACGAACCTTCTGATCCTCTACTGTTTCGATATTATAACATTTCAATCCTAATACATTTTCATAATAAGGCAAAGCTTCTTCTATACTCTTTACCGCTATACCCAGATGTTCGATATGAGAAATTTTCATAATAAATAATACAATTTTAATTTTAACTAAAGTTTTCCTTAGAGCTTTTACTAAAAGCTTCTTTTACAAAGAAAAGAAATTTGCGCGGAAATAAGAAACTTTTTCGGAAATTTATTATTCATTTTTCCTATTTATTCACAGATATACATCTGTTTTGAAATCTGCAGTTTACAAATCCACCAATTTCTACAGATATATTTTAGTCAAAATACGATTAATCCATTTCCATTTTGTAAGATACCACCTACGGCTTGCCTCCTGTTTTCCTCCGAATTTCAATATAAAATTTCTGTAACTATGCTTTTTCAGCGGAAATCCTGCATCCATAAATTCAAAAAGACCATATCCATTTTCTTTAGAATAAGCAATTGCTGCCCATACCGCCATCACTCCGGGATACAAAGACGAATACGTCTTCCTCATTCCACCCGAAAAGAGCAGATAGGCTGTACCGTCTGAAAACAGACAACATGCTCCTCCAATAATTTTTCCACGGTATGACACCTTGAATATTTTACCAGTACTTTTACATTCATTTTGTCCAGACTCGAACAAAGAATAAAAGAATTTTATATCAGGAAGAAATTTTGACACCTTTGAGTGATAATAATTCTTCAACATTCTGAAAAGTTCATCCAATTCATCTATAGATTCTACCACACCTGTTTCCACTCCCTTCTTTATCCCTGCATTTATCTGTCTCCTGCGCGATGGCTCCATCCATTTATTCAAAGATTCTCCATGAATGGAATTAATAACCCTCAGCCTACGCATTGGGAAATACCCGTTCTTACGGAAATAACGGTATCCAAACAAAGACTCGCTAAGGTTTCTGAACTCTATATATGAAAACCTTTCTTTATTTCTGCCAGTAAAGTAAGTAAGCATCTCATTGAATATCATCTCACGACTAATATCCTTTACGAAATAATCTCCACAGTCGTACACTATGCATTTATCGGCAAACCACCCTTTTCTTATAACAAACAATATTTTCCCTATAGGTCTATCATGTTCAAAAGCTACAAGCATAAACGGAGAATATCTTGGAGTTTGTTCAAGTATCCTAAACAAATCCACCGAATGAAAAACATTCCTGTTTGGCATGTCAGGAATATCTTTCGAGTTTTCATATGTTACAAGACGTATAGACATATATGCAAAAATAAGAAATTTTGCTTGAATGACATCAGTTTGTTACCATATTCATAAATAGAAACAATCTTTTTTCAAGATCAGTAATATGCTATTTGTAAAACAGGATTGTCGTACATCTTAAACCTTTGATATTTTTCATTTATTTCCCCGGAAAAGTCATTTTCAACATCAATACTACCTATAGCCACACCAGAATCAATCCATGATGGCCAAAATGAAGCACCATTATCTATATCATTAGTTATACCCTTTAAATCACGTCCTCTCGAAACAGTATAAAAAGTCTTTGAATCGAAATTGTATAAAACACGATTATGCACCTTATTCCTTAATTCCGCAACACTTTTTTTTATAAAATAAAATTAAAGTACTGAGTGATAATATATTACCCAGTACTTTGTCATGTCAGAAGATTCACTTAACTTAGTGTTGCAAAATAAAAGCTCATAAATCTTCATCTGATATGGCTAAAGTACAAATAAAATCGGAGAAATTTACCACTTGGGGCGGAATATTTTCAATCATGGAGCAATTTGATGCTCTGTTATCCAATGTAAATTAAAACATCCAGAGAGTACAGACTAAACATATATACCGTTAATCCTGCTTATGCAAGAGTCTTTAATACAAGTGACTGATTCCTTACTCTTATGGGTTGTATGGCATATTACCTCAAGTCGCTTTATGGGGTAAGGGGAAGATATGCTTAAAAAAGATCAAACAGACTCTCATGTTATATATGGAACATTGAGATTGGACTTTTTTACAAAAGATCCATTTATAACACGAGAGTCGAGATAATTTGCGGGAATTAAGTATACCTTATACCTTCAGAAAGATACTATTCTTATACATATAATTAAGTATGAAAAACAATATCAAAAAATTCACAAATGTAAGCCACCCTACATAATATTCTCCCATATACTGTGCCAACCCATAACATACAGAGTGTGCCACACATCGAAAATTAATTGTTTCTCCTATCAAATATGCAGCAATAGAGTTCATTCCATAAATTTTGAGCCAGTCAAGCCCTCTATGATATCCTTTATAGTCTATCAAATAATAAAATATTGCCATAAGCAAAAAACAAAGTCCCGAAGAAAAAAGAGTCATGCTGCAAGTCCATATCCTTTTAATAATAGGCATCTGAAAACTCCATGCTAAACCTATCAATACTAAAGCAATTCCTATAGTAAACAAACGAATAACTACCTTTTTACGATTGTCCATATCTTTTCTTATTACATGACCGGCAAAACATCCCGTCATCACCGTAACTCCAAAAGTAAGGCTGCTCCATATCCACGTATAAGAATCGTCTCCTCTAAACCTACCCAATATCATTGAATCTACTTTATAGGCAAAATTTCCTTCTACTGAAAAATCTCCCATAAAAGTCATAGGTATCCAATAAACTAACAACAAAAGAACAACTGCTACCAACTGATTCCTGACAGAGCAATGCAAATAAAACATGGCTGCTATAAGATATCCGCTTGCGATTGCCTGTAATGTATTATTATAAAGAAAAATCCGATTCAAATCCAACCCCAACAAATTACCTTGTACTATCATCCCAAACAAGAAAAGTAAAAGAAAACGCTTAACTATTTTCCTATATACAGGACGCTTGTCATCAATAGTTTTATACTTAGACAACGAAAAAGGCATAGAAATTCCCGCCATAAACAAGAACAAGGGCATCACCAAATCCCAAAACCGAAATCCAATCCATGATTCATGGTCAAACTGATAAAGTAAAGCATTATCATACTTCCATCCCAAAGTAGTAATTAATACAGGCTGGAAGAATACAAGCAAGAATAAATCAAAACCTCTCAATATATCCAAAGAGGCCAAACGGGAAGATTCTTTTTTCATAAAAACAATATTAACAAAGATATTTATCTAAATTCCGCAACTCTTTTTTTATAAAATAAATTTAAAGTACTGAGTGATAGCACATTATCCAGTACTTTGTCATGTCAGAAGATTCACTTAACTTAGTGTTGCAAAAAAAATCTTCATCTGACATGGCTAAAGTACAAATAAAATCGGAGAAAATCACCCCTTTTGGCGGAATATTTTCAATCATGGAGCAATTTGATGCTCTTTTATCCAATGTGATTAATTCAACCTTAGGAAAACGTTGCCAATCCTTTGGCTACAGCTATAGTGAATTCTCGAGCCAGCGAAAGCAGAACATCAAGTTTACTTGAAAGATTTGCTGAGTGCAGACGAGATTATGCAAATACTCCATACCTTAATGTGAATGTTCTTCTGTGGAGGTTCGTGCATTGAAGATGTCTCCACACATCTTATGATACCTCTTTCCTCTCACCCAAGAATCAGGACATGCAGTGCCGATACGATTCTACGTGCCATAAAGGAATTGACTACCTCAAACATAACCTATACGTCTCCTGTCTCAAGGAAATCATACGACTCCAATGCAGCCGATAAAATGAATGAGCTTCTGTTAAAGTCTCTTATATCTACCGGAGAGTTACGCAAGGGACAAAGGTATGATTTGGATTTTGACCATCAGTTTATTCAGACCAAAAAATACGATGCCAAACGGACATATAAGAAGTTTACGGGGTATAGTCTGGAAATAGCTGTCATCGGTGACCATATTGTCGGCATTGAGAATCGTGACGGAAATGCGAATGTACGTTTCTGTCAGCAGCATACACTTGAAAGAATCTTTGATGAAATGAATAACGGGTTTTCGGTTGGGAACGTCTACCAAAATCCTTCATGTCTGAAAACACGGTATATCTCCGTCTGTTCAAGGTTTATCGACCTTTTCAGGTTGAACAGGCGCGCCCCCACAACAGGCTTCCACACCAGTACGAAATCCCCCTCACGGAGTTCCGGCGACATTGAGTCACTCGGAATCCGGAAGGATGCAAACACAAACACCTGTGCCAGAATCCATATCAGAAACAGGCATGTACACACAAATGTAATGTTCGTTATTATGTCAAACCATCTCTTCATAATCTTACAATTCTAACCTTTAAAAAACTTTACCTAAACAAATGTGGAAAATTCTATAATTCCTTGGGAGATATTAAATAACATAGTATCTTATGAAGATATATCTCATTAGATTAAGCCATAAAGAAACCTCCAGCCTTAGAGCCAACTCCATCAGGCTCCTCCTTATGAAAAGAATAGTTCTTACCAAATTGGTTCATCATTGCTCATAAAAGTCAAATACTTTTTCCCAATGAATCTGTAAATACAGATAATGACTTTATATATGTAGTAGTACTGGTACTGAGTGGAAAGAAATGCTTCCTTCTGCCAACTTTAGTTCATATAGATAATCTTTATGAACTAAAGTCTTGCAAGACTGCAGTGCTAATAAGCATATAAATATTAAAAAAACTTCATTGTGTAATTTTTTTTAATATGCAAAATAATGTAATTTACATTATTCTTTATAACTCAAATGATTTATTCTACAATTCACAATAATTTATTATACTTCTCTGCAAAGCAACAAATACATGATTTGTAGTGCTTCAAAACGATATAAAACATTACTCATTTAAATTCTTGAACTTAAATTTTATTACGAACGGAATATCCCTACAGGCTACCTCATATTTGGATATATAATCTGTAAAAACGTTTTTCCCAGAGAAAGAAGAGGGATACACTATTCCATAAAAATAAGTACCATCATTTCCAATCACCGAAACGGGCGTTTCATTTCTTCTATATCCATAGTAAGTTTTCCCGGTAACTTTATCTACCAATATAAAATAATTCCTAAGTTTCGGACCTAGAGCGCCTACAAATAACCACTCTTCAGTTTCTGAGGCCGAAACCAGGCTCTTTACATATGGTTGAGGATCTATCCTTAAATATTCTTCATTATTTGTCATATCAGTGCCTTCCGGTATATTCCATTTCTCAAAATCGAAGGAATATCTAATCATTATCGAATCTCCTTCAATCTTACTTATTTCATAACGAGGTTCATAATCTGACAAGATATTCAGACATCCGTTCGGGTCCTGATAGAATTTCTGACAATCTAAAGGATATCCACTGCGTTTCTTTATAGGATACATATTTTCTCCATCCTTTACGTATATACTATTCTTGCTGTAAGACCAGAAGAAATATTCTCCTTCAACATTTTCTGCAAACTTGCAGAAACTTATGGCTATCCTTTTAAGAGGTATCCTGTCAAGGTAATTACCGTTTGCCGCATCAAATACCACAATGGCAGAGTCAGACAATATCAATATATTTTTGCCGTCATGACTAAATATGACATCCTTCATTTCAAAATATCCCTGCTTGCTGGAACTTGATGCCTTAATCTCATATAATAATTCTCCACCAGCATCAAAAACTGATATTACATTACGAATTCTGTCATAACCCAATATTGACTTGCCTGAAACTATAATTTTCTCGAAATGATTGGATGAACCATTTAAAGGCACATCCAAAGGTATAGCATCTACAATGTCTATACGGTTATCCCATTCAAAAGCAGAACTTTTACGCAAGTCAACATGTATTTTACCATCCTTTACTTCGGTACATCCACATATTAATATGAATATATATAGGATATATAAGAATTTATGTTTCATGATAATTTCAATGATTATTTAATGATGATATGTTTATCTTCATCAAAGAAAATTCCGGATTCACTATGATGGCATAAATCTCATCTGTTCTTGTATCCCCACATATACGCAAAATGCAATATTCCGTATTGATTATTTTTGAAAGATTCAAATCATAGTCATAAACATAGAGAGAATGTGGCAATGTGGAAAAATCGCGAAGTGATTTACTTTCAGGTTTCTCTCCCTCAACTTCTACATCCCTGTCTAATGTCACTATATAGTTTCGTGTCAATGCAAGCTCCATTGCACCACCTACCGGATCATCCTTGTCTATTATAAACTTACCGTTCTGTGAACTTCCTTCTATTTCTCCAATTATTTCTTTTTCCAATGACAGTTTTCCGTTTTTCCACGAATAGGTGGCAATATAAGGTAGTCCCATGCAACTGTATACCAACAGGTTGTACTCCGGGTTATATGCCAATTTTCCCTGATACAAATAATAGGCATTTTCATATTTCTCCGTAAAAGGAAATTTACCTCCTGTATCGGTCTTTTCTCCAGAATTTATACAGAAAAGACTCTCTGCTCCTGGTGTAAGATTCACTACTGTCTCATCATCCAGATGTATCAGGCTCGTAATATCTGTATTCTTTCCATATCTATTAGTTTTCATGCTATATGAACCGGAACCGTCTATTGTATACAAATGTTCCATGCCTTTTACCGGATCGTTCAAGAAGAAGTTACCCGAAGGAGATACTGATGCGAGAGAATAGGCAAACTCATCAGGTCCATCACCCACGTTGCCAAAACTACATACTTCATTACCGGACTTTACATCCACTACGTGAATGAAGTTTTCAGTTCCCATTGCATCCTCCCAATATACATAGCCGTCCATTGCAAAGATGGAACCAGGCATACTGGAGAATATACTATCAGTAATTACCGAACACTCTACAGTGTTTACCCTTTCAACATCAGTTTTTCTTTCTGATGTACAGTTTGTCAAAAACAGAGTTAAAAATAAACCATAAAATATTTTTTTCATCATGTCTTAGCCTAAAAAAAGTTGACTATTTTTTACGTTAAACCTAAAGTCTGTTGACTTCTTTATTTTATCCCT
>JAHHQV010000017.1 GCA_020026175.1 Phocaeicola sp.
GATAACGGAATAAATCCGAAGAGTATAAATGAAAATGTATGGAAAAGCCTACTTAATTATGCCATTTAAATGATAAAGAAAAGTTACCATGTTCAAGAAAAGTCCCTTGACCAAACAATTTGATATGTTCAATTCACCTTCAAGTATGATGTGCGCCCGCGAAAGCCGTTACTACGATGACCCCTTCCAACTGGCACATAAAATTCTATGAAGAGATAACCTCAAAGATTGACGAGACTATTTTCAAGCGAAGGTAATGAAGGCGGGACAGATGGTCGCCCCAATGCTTCCATCCGTATTATCGGCTCAGTCGAAATACCATAGGGATAATTATCAGTTTCGTCCGTACTCAAAGGAAAGGACCGGCACAGCGTCTTTCCGGCTAAGGGAGATTCGGGTAAGCGCATAGTTGTCCCGATGCGCCCGTAGGGCCGGACACGGATCAGCACTGCCGGGTGCGGCAGGTACATACGGAACCATAGGGTTCTCCACCGTCATGCGGCTGACTGTGGAGGACCCTATGGTTCCGCTTTGCGCAGAAGCCGTCTCAAAGTTTCAAGACGGCTTCTTGATTTGTCGGGAAGCCTTGCAGAAATGCCGGCATCGGGGGGCTGCATCCGACTGAAACGGAGAGAAGCAGAAGGGGAAGGATGAAGTGTGAAGGAGTGTAAAAATATAAAGATCCGATCCTGCCAATAAAAGAAGGTCGGACGGATTTCAACCCCTTTTCTACCGGAGTTTTGTCTTTCCTTTTCAGCCTATTCAGCCGGAGTATACCCCGCTGATTATCAGCGCAAAAAGGGGCTCAGCCGAAATACCATGGGGATAAAGTATCAGTCCCGCCCGTACTGAAAGGAAAGGAAAGGAAAGGAAAGGAAAGGAAAGGAAAGGAAAGGACCGGCACCGCGTCTTTCCGGCTAAGGGAGATTCGGGTAAGCGCATTGTTGTCCCGATGCGCCCGTAGGGCCGGACACGGATCAGCACTGCCGGGTGCGGCAAGTACATGCGGTACATACGGGCTGCACCGTCATGCGGCTGACTGTGGAGGACCCTATGGTTCCGCTTTGCGCAGAAGCCGTCTCAAAGTTTCAAGACGGCTTCTTGATTTGTCGGGATGCCTTGCAGAAATGGCGGCATCGGGGGGCTGCATCGGGCAGAAACGGAGAGAAGCAGAAGGTGAAGGATGAAGTGTGAAGGAGTGTAAAAATATAAAGATCAGATCCTGCCAATAAATGAAGGTCGGACGGGTTTCAATCCCTTTTCTACCGGAGTTTTGTCTTTCCTTTTCAGCCTATTCAGCCGGAGTGTAACCCGCTGAGTATCAGTGAAAAAAGCCTGAAAAGGAAAAAGGTGTTTTCTTTTCAGCCTCTTTTCAGCCGCGGCTCCGTCGGGTGACGTCTCTATCGCGGCTTAAAAGCAAAAATATAAACTGAAAAGGGCTGAAAACGGCTGAAAACAAGGGGTGAAAAAGATCCTTCAGCCTCGGACTCCGTCACCGCACCGGTGGGTAATCGGAAAGGGGGAGGCTGAAGGTAGCTGAAGAAAGGCTGAAGGTGAAAAGGGGGTAGAACCTTCAGCCTTAATCCACTGAGATTCAATGCTTTGAGAACAAAGATGAAGGACTGAAGACGGATAGGGTACAAACTCCTGGAGAGGGAGCAGGCTGCGGTGAAGGATGCGGAATAAAAGGCATACACGTCGGTAAACCATACAGCGGGGGGAGGTCGGATTTTCTCCCTGAATTCCCGCCCCCATGCTTTATCGGGTGAGCGAAATTCCCTCTAAAAAGGGCTATATTTTGATTTTTTGGAGGTTTTTTATAAAGATTTTTTTATCGTAATAAAAACACCTCAGATTTTTTACTATCGCTTAAACTGTAAAATAACAGTTTTAAGTTAAGTTGAACTTTTTAAATTTGTCTACTTTTTGAAGTGGATTCATAATATTGAAAAAAATGAAATCATCATTTTGTAATTGATTTTAGGTTTGATTATTACCTTATTTGGTAAATGAAGATTCTGGTATTGTTGTTTTGTTTTGTGTGAAAGAATTTTATTTATAACTTTGCAGTCTAACACTTTATAATTAGAATCATGGATAGTAAACTATTAATTTACAATACACTGAGCCGTTCTAAAGAAATGTTTAAGCCGGCTCATGCTCCACATGTTGGAATGTATGTTTGCGGCCCTACTGTATATGGTGACGCTCATTTGGGACATGCCCGTCCAGCTATAACTTTTGATATTCTTTACCGCTATCTTACTCATCTGGGATATAAGGTACGCTATGTACGTAATATCACTGATGTGGGCCATCTGGAACATGATGCTGATGAAGGTGAGGACAAGATTGCCAAGAAGGCTCGTCTGGAGCAGCTTGAACCTATGGAAGTGGTTCAGTATTACTTGAATCGTTATCATAAGGCTATGGAAGCTCTTAATGTTCTTCCTCCTAGTATCGAGCCTCATGCTTCTGGACATATCATAGAGCAGATACAGCTGGTGGAAGAGATATTGAAAAACGGATATGCTTACGAAAGTCAGGGCTCTGTTTATTTTGATGTTGCCAAATATAATAAAGACCATCATTACGGAAAATTGTCGGGTAGAAATCTTGATGATGTATTGAATACAACTCGTGAACTTGACGGACAGCAGGAAAAGAGAAATCCTGCCGATTTTGCTCTGTGGAAGTGTGCACAACCTGAACATATTATGCGTTGGCCTTCTCCTTGGAGTGACGGTTTTCCGGGATGGCACTGCGAATGTACTGCTATGGGTAAGAAATATCTTGGCGAAACATTCGATATTCACGGAGGTGGAATGGATTTGGTTTTCCCTCATCATGAATGTGAGATAGCGCAGAGTGTGGCTTCGCAAGGACATGATATGGTGCGTTATTGGATGCACAATAATATGATTACAATCAACGGACAGAAGATGGGTAAGTCGCTTGGTAATTTCATCACACTTGATGAGTTCTTTACAGGCTCTAACAAGTTGCTTGCTCAGGCGTATTCTGCTATGACTATCCGTTTCTTCATTCTTCAGGCTCATTATCGCAGTACTGTTGATTTCAGTAATGAGGCTCTTCAGGCTGCCGAAAAGGGATATGAAAGATTGATGGAAGGTGTCAAGAACCTTGAGAGAATTACTCCTTCTAAATCGACAAGCGGTATAGAACCTGCAGGACTTCGTGAGAAGTGTTATGATGCAATGAACGATGACCTTAACACTCCGATAGTAATATCTCATCTGTTTGATGCTACAAGAATGATTAATACTGTAATAGATAAGAAGGCTACTATAAGTGAAGCTGACCTGGAAGACTTGAAGAGCCTGTTCAAAACGTTTGTATTTGATATTCTTGGACTAAAGGCTGAGGCTGAAAATAATGCTGCCAGAGAAGAGGCCTATGGAAAGGTTGTAGACATGTTGTTGGAGCAGCGTATGAAGGCAAAGGCTGATAAGGACTGGGCTACTAGCGACAAGATTCGTGATAGTCTTGCTGCTCTTGGTTTCGAGGTTAAAGATACTAAAGACGGTTTTACATGGAAACTGAACAAATAATTGTTTCTTGTTCCTTTTGATATAACAAACGGCTGACAAACATATCTCAAATGTTTGCCAGCCGTTTGTTTGTATTTATATTCCTATAGTGTGGAATGTTATTCTGTTATGATTTCTCCTTTACGGATAGCTTCCATGATATTTGCTGGAGCACGTTCGGCGAGAAGTTCTTTTTTCATATAGTCCATATATGGGGCTATATGCTTGAAAAACTTATAGTATCCTTTACATAGATAGTTTAGTCCTGGTTCACCAGTAGAAGTCCTTGCAAAACGATTCTTCGGACAGTCACCGTTGCAGGCAAACAAGAATTCACATTCCTTGCATTGGGTAGGTAGTGACTTTTGTTTCATTTGTCCGAATTCCAACTGTTTGTCGCTATACATCATCTCTACAAGTGTCTTTTGATAGATATTTCCAAGCTTGAACTCAGGGAATACATAGTGGTCGCACGAATATACGTCGCCATTGAACTCTATTACTCCTGCATGTCCACATGTCTTTGCCATTGAGCACACACCTGGCTGTTCGCCTACCCAGTTGGCCAGTGTAGAGTCGAATATCTGAATATAGTACTCTCCTACATCATTTTTTACCCATTCATCGAACAACCCACAGAGGAAATTACCCCATTGTTCGGGTGTGACAGAGAATTCTGCCATTTTTTCTCCTTCTTGCAGTGGAGTGGCAAGGTGTCGTCCGTCTTCATGTTGGCATAATCTTTCTACTATAGGAGCAAACTGTATATAGTGGCATCCTATTGACTTGAAGAAGTTGTAGAACTCTACTGGATAATCTGCATTGTAATCGTTTACTACAGCCATTCCGTTCCATTCCACTCCATGTTTTTTCAGAAGTTCTATGCCTTTCATTACTTTCACAAAAGAAGGTCTTCCTTGTTTATTCTTGCGATATTCGTCATGAAACTCTTGAGGTCCGTCGATAGATACTCCTACAAGCCAGTTGTTTTCCTTGAAGAACTGACACCATTCATCGGTAAGAAGTGTACCGTTTGTCTGTATGCAGTTGTCAATAGTTCTGCCTGCACCATAACGTTTCTGAAGTTCCACCACTCTTTTGTAGAAAGAAAGAGGTCTCATTAGAGTTTCTCCGCCATGCCATGTGAAAAGTACTTGTGGCATAGTCTGTGAGTTGATATATTCTTTGATAAACTTTTCAAGCAGCTCATCGCTCATTACATGCTTAGAGTTGTCTTTGTAAAGATTTGACTTTTCAAGATAGTAACAGTATTTGCATGCCATGTTACATATAGCTCCTACTGGTTTTGTCATTACGTAAAGAGGCTTTGCAAAAGGTGCAAGAGTTTGTGCCATTTTTATATGTATATTATTATTTCTTAGGTTAGTTATTCACTGCAAAGGAAATAAAATATGATTTACGTTCCAAAAGAATGATAAATTAGTATGAATTTTGTTTCCTTTTTTCAGTGTTCGGACACTTTGGTTAATCTAAATTATAGGCATTGTTTGTTTAAGTCATCTTGTATACTTTCCAATAATCCCTGACATGCATCTTCCAATATGTCTATTACATTTTCAAATCCTTGCGCACCTCCATAATAAGGGTCGGGTACATAGTCTACAATCTTTGTACGGCAATAATCGGTCATGCGTGCTATTTTCTTTTTTGTCTCTATGTCTGGAGCCATATCTTTCAGGGTATCTATGATTCTGTCATCCATGCCCAGTATCATGTCAAAGTTGTAGAAATCGTCTGTGCATACAGGGCGTGACAGATGTGTGAGGTTATATCCTCTTCGTGAAGCATGTATACGCATACGTTCATCTGGCAAATCTCCTCTATGATATGAACTTGTTCCAGCCGAATCGATTTCAATTGTTTTGTCGAGCCCTTTTTTCTTCAACAGAGTACGCATTATCTCGTCGGCAGTTGCCGAGCGGCATATATTCCCTAAACATACAAAAAGTATTTTCATTTAATTTCTATTTGATAGGTTAGTATTTGTAATTAATTTTGTTTCATAATAAGGCTATATTACAGTAATGTAATATTCATGATAAAACTGTAACTGCTTATACAACTCAATGTATTTATAGTCCTATATATTGTTTGAACCGCTTTACATCAGTGTTCATTATCAGTTTTTCTGGGAACCCGGTTTCTTTTATCAGTTCCAAGGCATAGTCGTATGTGGCAATGTCGAATGATATATGAGCATCGCTTCCCAATATGACTGGAACTTCGTGTTTCTTGCACAAACAGAGAATTTCGATATTGTTGTTTCTTGCATCTGGCTTGTTTCTGCATGGCTTCAGCGAACTGTTGTTTATTTCCAAAAGAGTGTGATTCTCTTTTGATGCAAGAACTAAAGGTTCGAAATAAAGTTTTGCTGTACCATCTCCAGGATGACTTATAATATTGATGTATGGATTTGAAATGACATTTATCATCCCTTGAGTATTTTCTTCTATGGTGCCGCGAGTATAGCATAAAGAGTGTATTCCTGCTATGCGTATATCAAGCATTTTTAGATAGAATTCATCCATATCTATATTCCCATTAGTGTCAAGTATATTGATTTCTGCTCCCAATAGTAACTCTATACCATACATCTGTCGTGGTACAACATGTAGGTTGCGGAAGTAGATAGGGTTGCATGACCCTGGTATACTAGATGAATGTTCTGTTATGCCAAGTAGCTTTAATCCCTTGTCGGAAGCAGCTTTAGCCATTTCCTGTAATGTGCTGAAGGCATGGCCACTGGCTATGGTATGAGTGTGTACATCAAGTTCTATATTCATATTATTTAAATTTTTACATTGGGTCTACATCATAATATACTATAAGTGAACGGAAACGTTGGTCTTCTATCAGAGTTCTTTGTACTTGAGCCAAATAGTTTCTGACCTTCGACATAGAGGCCTGAAGTTCTACTTTCACTACTATTTTTTTTATAAATAAAGTCTGTATTCTCCCCACTGGCGGTTTGTCTGGTCCTAGTACTCTTTCTCCAAGTCCGTTTCTGAGATATCGTGCCATACATTCGGCTGCCTGTTCCAGTATATCTTCTTTTTTATGTTTCAGATATACATAGATGAGCTTGTGGAATGGAGGATATTTAAAGAGGCTTCGTTCTTCTATCTGTTCGTTGTATAATCTGAAATAGTCGTTTGTTACTACTTCGTGTATGAGAGGAAGTTCGGGAGATTTGGTTTGCAATACCACAAGTCCGCGTTTGTTCTTTCTTCCTGCTCTTCCTGCTACTTGAGCCATGAGTTGGAAGGCACGTTCAAAAGAACGGAAGTCGGGATATGCCAGCATAGAGTCGGCATTCAGTATGCCCACAACGCTCACACGGTCGAAGTCAAGTCCTTTTGAAACCATTTGTGTACCTATAAGTATATCAGTCTTTCCTTCTTGAAAGTCGTTTATGATACGTTCGTATGCTGTACGTGTACGTGTAGTGTCAAGATCCATTCTTGCCACCTTTGCATCAGGAAAGATATATTTTATGTCGTCTTCCACTTTTTCCGTACCGAATCCTCTGTTGATAAGTTCTACACCGCCACATGCAGGACACGACTTTGGTACATTGTAAGTATATCCGCAATAGTGGCATGTCATCTGGTCCAGTCCCTTATGATACGTAAGACTTACATCGCAGTTTTTGCATTTTGGTACCCATCCGCAAGTACGGCACTCTATCATCGGAGCAAATCCGCGACGGTTCTGGAACAATATCACCTGTTCTTTATTTTCCAGCGATTCACGTATTTTCTGAAGAAGATAAGGAGAGAAATGTCCGTTCATCCTTTTTTTTCTTGTTAGTTCCTTGATGTCTACAATCTCTATCTCCGGCAGCTGTATGTTTTGGAATCTTTCCTTCATTTCTACAAGAGCATATTTCCCGTGAGTTGCATTGTAGTAAGACTCAATACTGGGTGTAGCAGTTCCTAACAGTGTCTTTGCTCCATAAATAGATGCAAGCATTATAGCCGCACTGCGGGCATGGTATCGTGGAGCCGGGTCTTGTTGCTTATAGGATGTTTCATGCTCTTCGTCCACAATTATTAGTCCCAGACGGCGGTATGGCAAGAATATCGATGATCTTACTCCAAGTATTACATCATAGTCATTTTCCGAAAGTTGTTTCTGCCATATCTCTACACGTTCGGCATCGGGAAATTTAGAGTGGTATACTCCCAAGCGTGAGCCGAAAACCTTCTTCAGACGATTGGTGATTTGTGTGGTAAGTGCAATTTCCGGCAGCAGATACAATGCTTGTTTGCCGGCTTTTATGACCTCTTGGATTAGATGTATGTATATTTCTGTCTTACCGCTGGCAGTAACACCGTGTAGCAGGCAAATATTTTTCTGATGAAAAGCAGACAATATGTTGTTGAAGGAGTTTTGTTGTATTGTATTCAGCATATTCATAGGGACAGTGTCTGAGTTATACTTTTCAAGACGCCCCACCTCATGATAATAAATTTCGAGTATCCCCTTATCTGCCAGTCCGTTAAGTATTGAAGCCGATGCGCCCGACTTCTCAAGAAGTTCTTTTTTTGATACTTCCTTTAGGTTGTCACTATTGTCGCTCATCCATCCCGAAATCTCTATATATTTCATAAGTACGGCAAGTTGTTTGGGTGCATGCGAAAGTTTATCGAATGATTCTTTTACAGCAATTTCGCAGTTCATGCTTTCTGTAAGGCGTACTCTGGCTTCTGTCTTTGGCTTGTAGTTCCTTTTTAACTCCTCTTTTATGAATATAGCCCCTTTTTCGAGCAGAGACTTTACAACAGGAAGAATATTTTTAATGTTGGCAGCACGCTCTATTTGTGTGATACACTGCTCGTTGTCGTTACTTAGTATATCAAGTAAAGTCTGTTCTTTATCCGACATTTTTTCTGCAGCTTCATATTCTTGATTGTAAGTTACTATGGTTTCGCTTTCCAGTTTCATGCCCGAAGGTATGGCTGCCTTGTATACGTCTCCCAATGTACATAGGTAATAATCGGCCACCCATTGCCAGAATTTAAGTTGTGTATGTAGTATAGCAGAAGATTCATCAAGAACTTCTGTAACTTCTTTTGTTTCGTATTCCTCCGGAGCAGAATAATGTATCTTTACAACAATGGCTGTATAATATCGTTTTGCCCCGAAAGGGACTACAACACGGCATCCTGTTTTTACTTTATTCTCAAGTTCTTCGGGTAGAGAGTAAGTAAACAGGTTGGCTATTGATAATGGTACTATGACATCAACGTATTTCTTCATACTGCAAAGGTACAAAAAGCATAGATTATAGTTTGGATATAATGGCAAAAAAACGGCTGGCAGACATTCCAATATCGTTGTCCTACCAGCCGTTTGTTTATCGTCTTAAAAAAATATATTACTTTTTTTTAGAACATATATGCAAGAGATACTTGCCATGAGTTTTTGCGCAGGCTTTTCATCAGGTTTTTGTTGTTGTCTATAATTCTGTCTCCAACCTTGCTTGCTCCGAAGTTGTAGTTCACTCCAAGTTGCAGATGTCTTAGAAGTTTAAGACCTCCACCTACGTTTACGCTTACGAAAGCCTTCTTGTCATGTCCTTCCCAATATTCGTTAAGGCCGAATCCAAACTGAGGACCGGCATTAAGAAATACTCCAAGAGTGCTTCCCAGTCCGATAGTCCATTTAAGATTTACAGGAACTTCAATTGATTTCAGTTTTTCATCGTCAATTCCTTTGAATTTCAGACTAGACTGTGAATAAAGTGCCGCAGCATCAACGCCCAGACCTAAAATAGGTAGTGTAAATTCCACCATAGGACCTACAAAGAATCCTGTAGAGTTTTCCGAGAAGTCAGTGTTGAGTTTTGCTATGTCCAAACCTCCTTTTACACCGAATCTGATTTGTGCTTGTGTAGGCATTGCCATGAAAAGGCATGCCATAAGCATTAATGTTGAGATAAATTTCTTCATGATTTTTCGTCTTTAATATATTACAAATGCGAATATATAATAAAAAAGTCTTGTTCAAATAAAAATGTTTATAAAAAGAGTCATGTCAGTCCTGTTTTTTAAGTTCAGGATAGCTTATACGTGTATGATACATGGTTTTCAGCTTTTCTTTGAAAACTCCTTTTACAGTAGTAATATCCTTGAATGTGATAGGGCAGTCATTGAAATATCCGTCATTCACTTGCGAGTCGATAATCTTTTCCACAAGATTTGAGATACTTTCCTCTGTATATTCGGGCAGACTTCTAGATGCAGCTTCCACAGAGTCTGCCATCATCAGTATAGCCTGTTCTTTAGTCGAAGGATTAGAGCCTGGATACTGGAAAGCCTTTGTGTCTACATCTTCACCAGGATGTTCGTTCTTGTACGATATATAGAAGTATTTCGTCAGTCCATTGCCATGATGTGTATTGATAAACTCTTTTATCACAGCAGGCAGATTGTTTTTGTCTGCAAGTTTTAGTCCATCTGTTATATGCTGTATCACTATATGTGCACTTTGCTTGTAGTTCAGCTGGTCGTGAGGGTTTACTCCCGACTGGTTTTCTGTAAAGAAAGCCGGATTCAGCATCTTTCCTATGTCATGATACATGGCTCCAGTACGTACAAGCTGACTGTTGGCACCAATTCTGTTTGCTGCTGCAGCCGTAAGATTGGCAAGCTGTAAAGAGTGCTGGAATGTACCAGGAGCCACTTCCGACATTTCTCTCATCAGTTTATTGTTTATGTTAGACAATTCTATAAGTGTTACGTTAGATGTAAATCCGAAAGTTTTTTCCAGTATAAACAACAAAGGATATGCAAACAGCAGCAGGACTCCGTTTATAAGGAAATTCATATATGGATAAGTGCTTAGTTGTGTAATTTCACTTACATGTATCAAGTCAAGAGCAAGATACATCGCTGCATAGCTTATGGTTACAACAATAGTACTGCTCAACAGTTGCGAGCGTTGTGAAAGTTCTCTAAGGCTATATATTGCCGCCATTCCTGCTACTGTCTGTAAAAGGATGAACTCATGCGGTGTACGCAGTACTACCGATGTTATAAGGATAGTTGTAATATGCGCCATAAATGCAGTCCTCGAATCGAGGAAAATCTTTATGAGCATAGGTATCATGGCAAACGGGACTATATATATACTCATAAAAGCATGTTCCACCATAACAAAAGCCAGGACAGGGAAGCACATTATTATGCTGAAGAGCAGACATATCTTTCCTTTAGCTTCGTAGAAGTCTCTTCTGAATATTTCCAGATAAATCATGAATGATGCAATCAGAGTTGAGACAAATAAAATCTGTCCAAATAATGTCAGTCTTTTTTCCGTTACGGTTTCTCCTCTGTTGCTCCATTCCTTTTGCATTGATTTCAGAATGTCATATTTCTTTTTATCTATAATCTCTCCTCTGTCTATAATTTTCTGACCGTTCATAACAAAACCGTTGGCCCATGAAATCTCCGACAGAAGCTCTTGCTTTGCCGTCAATGATTTGTCACTGTCAAAAGTGATGTTAGGTATCAGGTAGTTGTCGAGATTGCATTTCTGTAGGATATTCTTGTTGAATCTGGCTGTATCAGAATATACGAGTTTCTCGTACGCCTCCTTTATGGAATACAAATCATCTACATTTTTTTGAGTAGCTGTATTGTTGCTGACAATTTGTATTGTTGTTGTTTTGTCAGCTTCCAATTGGTTGAGGTCTGTAGAAGCAATTATACCTGTTTCGTATATATTTTTCAGCAGATTTTCTATATGTTTGTAATATTTAGAATTGTTTTTTAAAGCATTGTTGTCATAGAAATCTTTTTTCAGTTTTATAAGAACATCATTTTGTATATCTGTATTTTTTTGATAGTAAGGCATATAGAAATTCATGATACTGTCTTGCTCGGCTTCAACCTGCTCGTCGGCCTTGTATATCGGACAGTCGAAAGAAGCCTGCAAAAGTCCATATTTCCAAGGTTTGTTCAGCTCAAACTGATAATTGAAATTACCTTCTTTAGGCATAAAATAAGTAATACATGTAACAGCTACTATAAATATAGCACATTTTATTAACAGCTGTTTGTACGAAAAATTAATATCAGTATAGAAAGATTTCATAATCAATATATATTTTGAATGCAAAATAAGTAAAAAACGGGAAATTTAGATTACTTTTGTAGCATATTTTAGTATAAAATCACTATGTCAGAAAGAAAAGTAAGAGTACGTTTCGCACCAAGTCCAACGGGTGCGTTGCATATCGGTGGTGTGCGCACTGCCTTGTATAATTATCTCTTTGCTCGTCAGAATGGTGGAGATCTCATTTTCCGTATTGAGGATACTGACTCAAACCGTTTCGTTCCGGGTGCTGAGGAGTATATCATTGAGTCATTCAGATGGCTGGGTATCAATTTTGATGAAGGTGTAAGTTTCGGAGGAAACCACGGGCCATATCGTCAGTCGGAACGTCGAGAAATTTACAAGAAATTTGTTAAAGTTTTATTGGACAACGGAAAGGCATACATTGCTTTTGACACTCCAGAAGAACTTGATGCCAAACGTAAGGAAGTATCTAATTTCCAGTATGACGCAACTACACGTATGTCAATGCGTAACTCTCTTTCAATGTCTAAAAAAGAGGTAGAAGCCCTTATAGCCGAAGGAAAACAGTATGTTGTACGTTTTAAGATTGAGCCAAACGAAGATGTTCATGTTAATGACATCATACGTGGCGATGTAGTTATAAATTCGTCTATTCTTGATGATAAAGTCCTTTATAAGTCTGCCGACGAACTTCCTACATATCATTTGGCAAATATCGTTGACGACCATCAGATGGAAGTCACTCACGTAATCCGTGGCGAAGAATGGTTGCCTTCTGCACCTCTTCACGTGTTGCTTTACCGTGCTTTCGGATGGGAAGACACAATGCCTGAGTTCGCTCATCTTCCTCTTCTGCTCAAACCTGACGGTAACGGCAAGTTGAGCAAGCGTGACGGTGACCGCCTTGGTTTCCCTGTATTCCCGTTGGAATGGCATGATCCAAAGACAGGAGAGGTATCTTCGGGCTATCGTGAGTCAGGCTATCTTCCAGAAGCTGTAATAAACTTCCTTGCCCTCCTTGGATGGAATCCAGGCAACGACCAGGAAATCATGTCCCTTGAAGAACTTGTAAAATTGTTCGACCTTCATCGTTGCAGCAAAGCTGGTGCCAAGTTCGACTATGAAAAGGCACGCTGGTTCAATCATGAATATATATTGATGAAAAATGATGCTGAGATAGCTGAGCTCTACAAGCCGGTATTGGTTTCACACGATGTAAATGTATCTGCCTATACAGATGAATACATCACCAAGGTAGTATCTTTGGTGAAAAGCCGTGTGAACTTTGTAAAGGAATTGTGGGAACAGTCACGCTTCTTCTTTACAGCTCCAGAGGCTTATGCCGAAAAAGATATAAAGAAACGTTGGAAAGAAGATACTCCACGTATCATGACAGAACTGATAGAAGTACTTCGTGGCATTGAAGACTTCAGTTCCAAACCATCAGAAGATATTGTAATAAACTGGATAACAGAGAAACAATATCATATGGGTAATGTAATGAATGCTTTCCGTCTGGCTGTTGTAGGCGAATGTAAAGGTCCTCATATGTTCGACATTACACAACTTATTGGCAAGGAGGAAACAATATCACGTATTGAAAAAGCAATTAACAGAATAAAATAATATGACATATCATCTGCTCACTTTTTTCTTGAAAGCCCTGTCTTACGTACCGTTTAGGGCGCTTTACTTTATATCCGATTGCCTGTACTATCTTGTATACTATATCTTTCGGTATAGAAGGCATATAGTACGTAAGAATCTTACAGAGTCTTTTCCGGAAAAAAGCGAGCAGGAGATTGTTGGTATAGAAAAGCGGTTTTATCATTTCTTTGTAGATTTGATTTTTGAAAGTTGTAAATTGACTACCATTTCAAAAGAAGAAATGAAAAAGCGTATGAAATTTACAAACATTTCCGATATCAGTGTACCTCTGAAAGAGGGAAAGTCCATATCGTTGTTTCTTGGGCATTATGGAAATTGGGAGTGGATTTCATCTATACCTCTACATGTGAAAGACAATGTGGTCAGTTCTCAGATATATCACAAATTACGTAATGAAGATATGGACAGACTGATTTTACGTAATCGTGAGCGTATGGGTGCAGTCTGTGTAGAAATGCATAAAACGGCAAGATATATAAATGAACTTGTAGGGGAAAAGAGAGTTAGTCTGACAGGATATATCGCAGACCAATCTCCGAAAATAAACGAATCACGTCATTTCCTTGATTTTCTAAATCATAAAGTTCCAGTTTTGACAGGAACAGAGAAAATAACAAAACATTATGGATTTGAGGCATGGTTTGTAGATGTGAAACGTGTGAAAAGAGGGTATTATGAGGCATGTTTCGTTAGAATGTGTGACACTCCACGGTCTTTGCCTGACTTTGAACTTACTGCTATCTATTATCACATGTTAGAGCAGGTCATAAGGAATACACCGGAATTGTATTTATGGACACATAATCGTTTTAAACATGCCATTGGCTGACTATGGAGTTATAATCAATATAAAAACAAATCTTTAAGAATATGGATATAGATTTTGTAATCACATGGGTTGATATGGATGACCCAAAATGGCAGGCAGACTTTGCTAAGTATTCAGGGAAAAAGGATAATACAAAGAATGGTGTGTCAAAAGCTCGTTTCCGCGATTATGGCTTCTTGAAATATTGGTTCAGAGGTGTTGAAAAGTTTGCTCCTTGGGTCCGGAAGATACATTTCGTCACCAGTGGACAGAAACCTGAATGGCTTGACGAAAACAATCCTAAGATTAATCTTGTCAGTCATAAGGACTATATACCCGAAGAGTTTCTGCCGACATATAATTCTGTGGTAATAGAGCGTTATATACACAGAATACCGGGACTTGCCGAACATTTTGTTTATTTCAATGATGATTTTTATATAATAAACCATATAAGTACAGAACGCTTCTTTAAAAATGGTCTTCCATGTGATATTGCTGTTTTTCAGTATAATCCATCTTGGTCGCAATGGTATAAAAGAATAAAGAATAATCTGAAGATAATAAACCGTCACTTCGACAAGAAAGAGGTAATGAAACGTGACTACGACAAATGGTTTCACAAAAGCTACGGATCAAGAGCCAGATGGAACTATCTGCTTAAGCCATATGGTAAGTTCATTACTTTGCGTACACCCCATAATGCCCAGCCTTATCTGAAAAAGACTTTTGAAGAAGTATGGACTGTTGCTGGCAAGGAACTAACGGAAACCTCTGTCAATAAGTTCCGTGCATTGAACGATTATACTCCAGAGTTGTTTCGTACATGGCAGATTTGCAGGGGAAACTTCGAACCATACAATACATATAGTGATACAAAGATGTTTCCGCTTATGATTAAATCTCAGAAAGCGATAAAGGCGATATACAGTCAGTCGTATAAACTGATTTGTCTGAACGACAATGTTCATATCCGCAATTATGAGCAGGTGATGGAAAGTCTGAAGGATGCATTTGAAAGTATTCTTCCCGAAAAATCAAGTTTTGAGTTGTAGATTTTTTACATCTAAGTATTAAAAATAATCATAATGAATAAAGTTCTTGCAGAAATAATAGCGGGTGTAATACCTCATAAGATGACACGTAACAGATGGCGTGGATTGTTACGTTACGGCATTTTGAATGTGCTAAAACTGCAGTACAGGCTAAAGCACGATAATACCAAGCCACAATATTATCTGTCAGTCTGTGCCATAGCCAAAAATGAAGGCCCTTATTTCAAAGAGTGGATAGAGTGGCATATCAGTAAAGGTGTAGAAAAATTTTATATCTATGATAATGAAAGTACAGACTGTACAAAAGAAGTATTACAACCATATATAGAGTCTGGAATAGTGGACTATAAATATTGGCCTGGCAGAAAAATGCAGCTGCCTGCTTACGATGATTGTTTTGATACCCATAGAACTGATACACGATGGCTGGCAGTGATAGATCTTGACGAGTTTATATACCCCGTAAAAGATGCTACAATACCTGATTTTCTGAAGCGTATGGAGAAGTTTTCTTCTGTGGAAATCAATTGGCTGGTATATGGCAGCGGTGGAGCCAAGAAGAAAGAGCAGGGAGGAGTAATGGAGAGATTCAGAATGCATTCTCTTCCTGACCACAGACTGAATACTCATGTAAAGAGTATTGTAGACCCACGACGTGTCTGTACTATGACTGGCTGCCATGAAGCGGCTCGCATGTCGGGAAAATCGGCAGATTCGCATGGTGTACCTTTAAAGAAAGGTTTTGGCGACCGTATGCCTCAGCAGGATGTTATACGCATAAACCATTACGCTATCAAGTCGTACGAAGAGTTCCTGTCAAAACGTGCCCGTGGGCGTGCAAGAATAAATACGGTGCGCGATTTCAGCTATTTTGATCTGTATGATTTGAATGATATAAAAGAATAATACGACATAGGTCCATTCTTTAAAATAAGTGAATGGACCTATGTCGTATTATATTTCATTATTTCCAGATTTTAAATTATAATATCCCATAGAATATTCTTGATAATTGGTGTAACATGGCTTGATTCAGCTATTGAATTTCTTGTTTTCAAATAAATCCAGTACTTTTTCTATGATATTGTGCATGTCATAGTATTTATATTCTGCTAGCCTTCCTCCAAAAATGATGTTTTTTTCGTTATTTGCTAATTGCTTGTATTTATAGTAGAGATTATTGTTTTTTAAATCGTTAATGGGATAATATGGTTCACTGCCTTCTTCCCATTCAGAACTGTATTCTTTTGATATTATTGTTTGTTTATTCTTGAATATATCATCTCCAAAAGTTTCAAAATGTTTATGTTCTATTATCCTGGTATATGGAATGGAAGAACAAGTGTAATTTACTACTGCATTTCCTTGAAAATTAGAAGTATCAAGGATTTCTTCTTCAAAAGTTATAGTTCTATACTCAAGTTTACCATATCTGTATTCATAATATTCATCAATAGCCCCTGTGTATACAATAGTGTCTGCCAATGATGTAAGTTCATCTCTGTTTGAAAAAAAATCACAATTAAGTCTTATGTCGACATCTGTCAATAATTTTTCTATCAATATGTTATATCCACCTATAGGTATCCCTTGATATTTGTCATTAAAGTAATTGTTGTCGTATGTCATACGTAGTGGCAGTCGCTTTATGATGAAAGCTGGTAATTCTGAGCATTTTCTGCCCCATTGCTTTTCTGTATACCCTTTTATAAGTTTATCGTATATATCTTTCCCCACTAATGCCAGGGCTTGCTCTTCCAGATTCCTAGGTTGTTCAATACCCTCTTGTACCATTTTGGCTATAGCCTCTTTTTTCTGTTCTTCTATTTTCTGTTGTGCTTCAGATGGTGATACGACTCCCCACATCTGATGGAATGTATTCATATTGAAAGGCAGATTGTAAATCTTGCCTTCGAAGTTAGCTATAGGGGAATTGGTATACCTGTTGAATTCAACAAATGAATTTACAAAATTCCAAACATCTTTATTGGAAGTATGAAAGATGTGAGCTCCATATTTATGTATATTTATTCCATTTTTATTTTCACAATAAATATTCCCTCCAATATGTGACCTTTTATCAATGACAAGACAGCGTTTCCCGTTTTGTTTTGCCTTGTAGGCAAAAACAGAGCCAAATAATCCTGCCCCTACTATCAGATAATCATAACGATTCATTTTTATATTGATTGTATTATTTTATATTTGATATAGTTTTATTCAATGCTTGTTTGATGAAATCGCCCTTAGACATTAAGTTGCTTATTCGATTTACATTATCGCACATATGTGTATATTCTTCTTTTGACAGTTTGTTATATATATCATTTATTTCATGTAGCGAATCAATACAAAGGCCGATGCCGTTCTCTTTGATAAAAGCAGCCATGGCTGCTTTACTCCATATAATCACTGGTAGTCCACAGCGGATGTACAAGGATATTTTATGGGGAGTATTTATAGTCAAGTATTCTCCCCAATCTCCTTGACAACAATCTATAGAATCCCCATCCCATACTAAACCAAAATCTCCTATTGAACTGCTTATTAATTTCTCTGGTAACATAAAACCCTTTATGTTGAACTTTTCAGGGTTTGAAGCTGATGTTTTGTCAAATCCTTTACCATAAACATTAAGGTTATAATTATGCATGTATGATCCTAACTTGTATAGAAAATCATTCTTTTTACGTGTAAGTTGTCCGGCATATACAATCTGATTTAAAGGCCAATTTTCTATTCTATTAGGGTTTTCAGACTCTGATAAGAAATCAAAAATTCCTAGCGATTCTATAATGTTTTTTTTGTTGAAACCGACATATCCGTTATCAATCAACCATTTGCACATAATAGGGTTATGGGCAATTATTGCATCGGACATATTCATCAATTTTATTTCTTTATTTGTAGTGTTGTGTTTTTTTCTGAAACACTCTAGATCATGGATTGTTGTTATTACATGTCCTCCCTTAAAATGAACAATACGGCATATTGTAGAATAGTATTTTACAGGATATTGTAATATTATTTTATCGTTTCTTTTTATCAGTAATCCTGCTTTTATCACTATACATATAGTCCTTATAAAATGCAATAAGCGGTTTTTGGTTATATGATTTCCTTTACTTGTTGGAAGTATTCCTTGTTTATTTAAAGTTTTCTCTATATCAAAACGAGCTTTTGCTCCTGCATCATTAATGTTTTTGTTTTTATAATCTCGTGGTAAATAGTATATCATGATATATAGTTTTTATTAATGAATTATAGTGTTTCTTTTTAATACGGATTATTTTGTAATAATATCTTGATTTCAGGATATTTATCAATAATCGCTTTTAGTGCTGCTGAATTACGGTCTGTCCCTGATTTGAAGTTTGTTGTCTTTAGAGATAATTCTTTAGGCTTTTTAAGTCCTTTAGGCTTATTATGTCCAAATGGAACAGGTATAATGGGGGTATCGTTTATTACAGCTGCAGCCCAAAACCATATATCGTCTGTAGTAGGAGCAATCTTAGTGAATAAATCAACTTTAAGCATATCTTCTTTTAAAGAGTGTGGCGGATATAGTACACCACCTACACCTGTCTGTATGTTTAAAAATCCTTTATGTATTCTTTTAAAAATAAAATGATACCATCTGTATTTTCTCCATTTTCGATATGGCTTGTTGGGCTTCATTAATTTGGCACGATGTGCAAGAATAGCATCTGGATATTGCTCATGCAAATTTAATAAATCACGTAACATATTGAAGTGATATGCCACATCATCATCGATGGTTACTATAATAGAGTCAGGGAAGTCCTTTAATGCAGGAATCAGTTTTCTGTAAGAACGTATATCTATGTCATAATTCCTTATTTCAAAGATATTATTGTTTTCTGATAATTCTAGAAGTTCTGTAGGTATACCGTCTTCTCCAAATTGTGAAAATGTCAGATAAAGTACTATTTTGTCTGGTAGTACTGAACCTTTGAGAATTGAGCGTATTGCATTGGCTGCATAAGGTATTGCAGCTGGAAAAGATGTAAGTGAAACAATGACCTGTTGTTTTGCCATAATAGTATTGTTTTTATTTATGGTTCTATTTTAATAAATGATATGGTAAAGACAAATATAGCTTATTTGTTGGATATTATAAACAAATGTAATAATACTAGCCTTTATACATTTAAAGGCTAGATGGTTTTAAGAATTGTTTCTTCTCTTCAAGAATAGCTGGAAACGATAATATTTGCAAATTCCATGACTCTTAATAAATCTTGTATTTTGCTTTATGATGGTCTCTTTGGTCTTGTGGAGGTAAGTCCATGTAATTCCCATATTGAACCTTAAGGTACTCTAATGGCTTGTTTGGACATTTGAAGGTGTATCCCTCAAATTTAATATCTTTTACAGGAAAAATTATATCTTCATCAAATTGTCTGTCCCAACTTAATCCATATGCGTAAGAATATTTTTTGTTGTTTCTGAATAATATTCTTGATATAAATCTTATGCAAGGTACTGTGGATATTTTTTCTATTCTGAATAATAAAGCTCCTAACATTGGAACTCTTTTTGTAACAGATATTGTAATGGATTTATTGAAAAATCTTATGATTTTTCTTAAATATGGATTTGTTTTTTGTTCTATAGGAAAAATGTCGATTTGTAGACCTCTATATTTTCTCACTCTGAACAGTTTCATTTTTCTAATATATTCGCTTTTTGTATCTCTTAGTGTATTCCAATGTGTAGTGTAATATGGATCAGTTTCAGGAGATTGCA
Source organism: Phocaeicola sp. (assembly GCA_020026175.1). Lineage (GTDB taxonomy): Bacteria > Bacteroidota > Bacteroidia > Bacteroidales > Bacteroidaceae > Phocaeicola. Next base: position 19,959 of record JAHHQV010000017.1, read on the forward strand.
ATACATATTGAGGATGTGGATGCTCTAACAGATATTTACATAGTTTTTTGTATTCGCTTCTTCTGAGTATAATGTCTACGTCATCATCCCATGGAATGAACCCTCCATGTCTGACTGCTCCTAGTAAATTACCTGCATCAATACAGTATTCTATATTCTGTTCTTTGCATACTTTGTCTATATAAATCAACATATCCAATAATCTGAGCTGGACATTTCTTAATAAAGACCCTTCTGGGTTGTATTTTGATTTTAGTTCTTCTTCTGTTTCACCTGTATTATAAGTCATAATTTATTTGTTATTTATTGTTAGATACTGATGTTAAATGAATTCTAAAGATAAGGCACTGACCAAAATAATAAAGAATGGTTTTTATGCCATAGGTGAGGCGACTCTATATACATAATTACTATAAACTATAAAAATTAAGATGGAGGCATTGCTAAAGTTATCAGGCTTCTGTTTAATGTTCTTTTGAATTTGTAAATCATATGAATGTCTTATAAAATGTATTCACAGGATAATATTTCTATTGGTTTGATTCCGTTCTTATAAAACTAAAATAAACGATGTTTTTTTGATATGTAAAATTTAATGATTTTTGTATTTACAAAGATAGATAAAAGTTATTAAATAACAAGTATATATAAATCGGTAAAGTTTTTTGTTTTTTTTTGTTGGGCATTATTACTTTATCACATTCGTGCGGAATGTTTATCACGGACGTGATGAATGTTTATCACGATTGTGATGAATGCTTATCACGCCCGTGATAAACATAAAATGCATAACAGTTTTATAGGTATTGCTTCAACAATGAAACTTTTATAGTCGTAGGCAAACAAAAAAACCGCTACATGGTGTATAGCTTCAGATGAAGTATCCATATAGCGGTTTTTTATATTTACAAGAGTATCTTTAGTTCTTGTTGGCACGCTTGCGTTCTATTTCATCAAGAATTACTTTACGCATACGCATGCTTTTTGGAGTGACTTCTACGTATTCGTCTTCCTTGATATATTCCAGTGCTTCTTCCAACGAGAATATTACAGGAGGAATGATGCGGGCTTTGTCGTCCGAACCTGATGCACGCATGTTTGTAAGCTTCTTCGATTTGGTTACGTTGATTACCAAGTCGTTTTCATGAACATGTTCGCCTACAACCTGTCCTGCATAAACTTCTTCTTGTGGATATATGAAGAATTTTCCACGGTCCTGAAGTTTGTCTATTGCGTATGCAAATGCAGTACCCGATTCCATAGCAATCATAGAACCGTTTGTACGGCGGTCTATTTCTCCCTTGTAAGGCTGATATTCCTTGAAACGGTGTGCCATGATGGCTTCTCCCTGAGATGCTGTCAATACATTTGTACGCAATCCTATGATACCACGTGAAGGCATGTTGAACTCGATGTTTACACGGTCGCCCTGTGTCTCCATTGAAGTAAGTTCACCTTTACGGCGAGTTACCATGTCAATCATCTTGCTTGAGAATTCTTCAGGAACACTGATTGTAAGTTCTTCTACTGGTTCGCATTTCACTCCGTCTATTTCCTTGAAGATTACCTGTGGCTGTCCTACCTGAAGTTCGTATCCTTCGCGGCGCATAGTCTCGATAAGTACAGACAAGTGCAATACACCACGACCGGAAACAATCCATTTGCCGTCTTCGTTTTCAGTTTTTCTAACTCGGAGGGCAAGGTTCTTGTCAAGTTCCTTTGTCAGACGGTCGTGTATGTGGCGTGATGTTACGAACTTACCTTCTTTTCCGAAGAAAGGAGAGTCGTTGATAGTGAAAAGCATGCTCATTGTAGGTTCGTCAATTGCGATAGGAGCCAATGGTTCCGGATTTTCGTAATCACAGATAGTATCACCAATTTCAAATCCTTCTACACCTACGATGGCGCAAATATCACCCGAAGAAACAGACTCGATTTTCTTTCTTCCCAAACCTTCGAATGTATGTACTTCCTTGATTTTTGATTTAACCATCGAACCGTCACGCTTTGCTAGTGTGATGTTCATACCTTCCTTAATGGTTCCTCTATGAACGCGTCCCACTGCGATACGTCCTGTATAAGAAGAATAGTCAAGAGAGGTAATCAGCATCTGTGGAGTTCCTTCAATGACTTGTGGAGCTGGAATGTTTTTGATTATGGCATCAAGTAGAGGAGTTATTGTTCCTGTAGGAGTTTTCCAGTCTTCGCCCATCCAGTTGTTCTTTGCAGAACCATATATTACAGGGAAATCCAACTGTTCTTCTGTTGCGTTGAGGCTGAACATCAAGTCGAATACCATTTCGTGTACTTCTTCTGGACGACAGTTAGGTTTGTCTACCTTGTTTACAACAACTAGAGGCTTGAGTCCAAGCTGAAGTGCTTTTTGCAGAACGAAACGAGTCTGAGGCATAGGGCCTTCAAATGCGTCTACTAGCAGAATACATCCGTCTGCCATATTCAACACACGTTCCACTTCACCGCCGAAGTCGGCGTGTCCCGGAGTATCAATAATATTGATTTTAGTACCTTTGTAATTGATAGATACGTTTTTAGAGAGGATAGTTATACCTCTTTCACGTTCCAAATCGTTGTTATCCAAAACCAGTTCACCGTTTGTCTGGTCTCCGCGGAACAAGTGTCCCGCAAGCATCATTTTGTCCACTAATGTTGTCTTTCCGTGGTCAACATGGGCAATGATGGCAATGTTTCTAATGTCTTGCATACTGTACCTATTACTATAATTGTGTGCAAAGTTACTATTTTTCAGTGAAAGATAAGCAAAATAAATACTAAAACATTTGTAATATGTAAGATTATCAGTATCTTTGCACCCGCAAATCAATTTTATATATTTTTAAAACAGTCAAAATTATGTATTTAGACGCAGCTAAAAAACAAGAAATCTTCGGAAAGTACGGAAAGTCTAACACTGATACTGGATCAGCTGAATCTCAGATTGCATTGTTCTCATACCGTATTTCTCGCCTGACTGAGCACATGAAGCTCAACAGAAAAGATTATAGTACTGAAAGAGCTCTTACTGGTCTTGTAGGAAAGCGCCGTGCTTTGCTTGACTACTTGAAGGATCGCGATATCGAAAGATACCGTGCTATCATTAAAGAGCTTGGATTGCGTAAGTAATTTTTTACTTGCTGCACAAGAAAAAAAACGGACCGTTTCCTTTTTAAGGATTCGGTCCGTTTTTTTATGCGGGATAATTTTTTATTCAGGATAATTCAGGTTTTCTTCGGTTGCGACTTCCAGCACTTCTTTCAGATATTTTCTTGCTTCCCATTTTGCCATAGGAAGATTCATCATAAGATAGTTTCCGCAGTCTTTGGCCGATGCACCGGGTATTTCTCCTTCAAATTCGGCTATGAAACTGAACGTTTCTTTCATCAGAGGAAGAATTTCTTTAGATGAAATGTCACCTTTCACTACAAGATAGTTTCCTGTGAGACATCCCATCGGTCCCCAATATATAATCTTGTCTGACCATATAGGGTGGTTGCGCAGAAATGTTGCAGCCAAATGTTCCATTGTATGAATGGCAGACGGACTGAGAGCTGGTTCACGGTTCGGTTCTTTCATCCTGATATCGAATGTAGTTACAGTTTCTGCTCCTACATTGTCCTGACGTGATACGTAAATACCACGAAGCAGATTGATATGGTCTACTGTAAAACTTGGTATCTTTTTCATCTTATATATTTATAGTTTGTTTGGCAATGCTTTCAGGAAAGCTTCCGTTACGTGGAAAGAACGGTCGGCCATTTCCCCCCAGAAATTTAGATACTGTTCGAAATGGTTGTCTGCTCCCGGAGTATCACTTATGATTCTGAAACTTATGAACGGAACGCTATACAGATGGCATACTTGTGCTATCGAAGCCGATTCCATATCTACCGCCAGACCGTCGGGAAAGTTGGATTTTATCTCGTTCAGTTCTTTACGGTCTGTTATGAACTTGTCTCCTGTACATATAAGTCCCCCGTGTATGGCAGTATCGGTATCTATTGAAAGTGCTGTATCAAGAAGCGTCTTGTTACCCTCAAAAAATCGTGGAAGTCCCTGTATCTGTCCGTAGGCATTTCCTTCTCCGCACCATACGTCGTGGTATGCAATCTTGCTGCTTACAACTACATTCATAACCTTAAGGCATGTGTCTATTCCTCCTGCCACACCTGTACTGATTATACAGTCGGGCTGGAAGTTCCTTATCATTTCTACTGTTCCGGCAGCGGCATTGACTTTGCCTATTCCGCATTGCATCAATACAACCGAATTGTTGTTTATCTTTCCTTCGATATAAGAAAAAGGTCCTTTTTTACATTCTGTTCTGTCTGATAGTTGGTTTGCCAGTTGTTTCTGTTCTGAAGACATGGCGGTAATGATTCCTAATTTCATCTGATAGTTTTTAGTTCTATTATTGATTTTCAGTGCAAATTTACAATATTGTGTTATCTTTGCCAACTGATTACTAACAACTTGTTTTATTTTACAATTCTTTATAGCATATGAATTTATTAAAGAAGTTAATACCGGATATGATAGCCGTAGTGATATTTGCGGTAATATCTTTTGTTTATTTCTTTCCGGCTGTGACGGAAGATAGAATATTGGCTCAGCATGACTCTGTTGCAGGTATAGGTTCAGGACAAGAATCGAAGGAGTATATGGAGAAGACAGGTGAGCGCACCCGATGGACAAACTCTATATTTGGGGGAATGCCTACTTATCAGATGGCGCCAAGTTATGATTCTTCTGATACACTTCATTTCTTGCAGAATATTTATCATCTGTTCCTGCCTACATACGTATGGTATGTATTTGTTATGTTGCTGGGATTCTATATATTGCTCAGAGCATTCAACTTCAAGGTGTGGCTTTCTGCCCTCGGTGCCATTATATGGGCTTTTTCGTCGTATTTCTTTATCATAATAGCTGCCGGACATATATGGAAGCTTGTGACGTTGGCATATATTCCTCCTACAATAGCCGGTATGGTTCTGGCCTACAGAGGGAAATATCTTCTAGGAGGTTTGATTACAGCTATTTTCGTCGCTCTGCAGATATTGTCCAATCATCCGCAGATGAGCTACTATTTCCTTTTTGTGATGCTGTTTATGGCCATGGCATTTGGCGTGACAGCATATAGAGAACACAAACTCGACCGTTTTTTCAAGGCTTCGGGAGTGTTGGTTGTAGGAGGACTGCTGGGAGTATGTATAAACCTGTCTACTTTATATCACACTTATCAGTACAGCAAGGAAAGTATGCGTGGCAAGAGCGAGCTGGTGAAAGATAATTCGGCAAACCAGACCGGCAGCGGACTGGAAAGAGACTATATCACCCAGTGGAGTTATGGTATAGGCGAGACTTTTTCTCTGCTTGTTCCTAACGTGAAAGGTGGTGCGTCGGTTCCTCTTGCGGCCAATGAGGATGCAATGAAAAAGGCCAATCCTATGTATAGAGGCATATATTCTCAGTTGGGACAATATTGGGGCGAGCAGCCTGGAACTTCAGGCCCCGTTTATGTAGGAGCTTTTGTTATGTTCCTGTTTGTATTGGGATGTTTTATTGTTGGCGGCCCTATGAAATGGGCTTTGTTGGGCGGCACCTTGTTTTCTGTCTTACTTTCGTGGGGAAAGAACTTTATGGGACTTACAGATTTCTTTATAGATTATGTGCCTATGTATGACAAGTTCCGTGCAGTATCTTCCATTCTTGTCATAGCCGAGTTTACCATACCTTTGCTTGCAGTGATGGCTCTTAAAGAAATTTTAGACAAGCCTTCTATAGTCAAAGAGGAATCAAGAGAATTCTATATAAGTATTGCACTGACAGGAGGTATATCACTACTGTTTGCCTTGGCACCTGATGTATTCTTTTCATCTTTCATATCTTCTATGGAAATGGCTGCATTGCAGAACGGAATACCAAACGACCAGCTTATGCCTTTGCTTGCAAATCTTGAAGAGGTAAGAGTGTCGATATTTACATCCGATGCATGGCGCAGCTTCTTTGTGGTAATGGCTGGTGTTGCAATAATATTGCTTTATATCCGCAATAAATTCAATGCAACTGTCGCTGTATGTTTGGTCACAGCATTGTGTCTTTCCGATATGTGGATGGTGAACAAACGTTATCTGTTTGACGGGCAGTTTGTAGCCAAGGGTACCGAAATGAAGCCTTATCTGCAGCCTACAGAGACCGATAAAATAATCCTTCAAGACAAGACCCTTGACTATAGAGTGATAAATCTTGCTGTAAATACTTTCAACGAAAACAATACAGCATATTGGCACAAGAGTATAGGCGGGTATCATGCAGCCAAGCTTCGCCGTTATCAGGAAATGATAGAAGAACATATACAGGGAGAGATGAACGGTATATTCTCGCAATTGTCGAAAGCAGGAGGAGATATGTCGAAAATAGACTCTAATGCCTTCCCTGTATTGAATATGCTGAATACAAGATATTTCATCCTTCCTCTTCAGGAAGGCAAGACAGCTCCGGTATTCAATCAGTATGCAAACGGCAATGCATGGTTTGTAGATGATGTAGAGTATGTAGAAAATGCAAATCAGGAAATAGATGCCTTACACAATATAAATCCTCGACATACGGCTGTGGTAGACAAAAAGTTTGCCGGTGTGGTATCTGCCGAAAAGGCTACAGCCGACAGTGTGAACAGTATAAAGCTTGTGGACTATCAGCCTAATGCCTTGAAGTATGAAACAGAGACGGCAAAGGGTGGAGTAGTAGTGTTTTCTGAGATATATTATCCAGGATGGGACTCGTATATAGACGGCAATAAGGTAGAGCATGGTCGTGCCGACTATATTCTACGTGCCATGAATGTGCCTGCAGGAAAACATGTGATAGAATTTAAGTTTGACCCTCAGTCTCTTCATGTCACCGAGACAATAGCTTATGCAGCATTGTTGTTGTTGCTGGTGGGGGTTGCTCTATCTCTGTTTGTATTTTATCGCAGGTATAAAATGGAATGACAATATTGATATTGAAAAAAACGTAAAGACGGCTGACGAACATAATTCTACATGTTCGTCAGCCGTCTTCACGTTTTTTATATGCTGAATTTGTAAAAGTCCTTATAACAGTTTTCCTCCGATGATGATTTGCAGTAGCAGCCCCAAAGTCTTGGCATTGCTGTCCAGATGGTAATTGTGCAGAGAATTCTTAAGGTCCGATTTAAGTATTTTCAGCGATTGCTGTATTCTGTAGTCTACCGTTTTGCTCGAAACACCGAGTTGTTCTGCTATCTCCTTATATGTCATACTTTCGAATCTGTGCATAATGAAAGCCTGTCTGTAATTTTCAGGAAGGCGTGCTATCGCTTCACGTACTTTCTCTCTAATGTCGTCTGCCTGATAATAGTCTTTGTTCTGAAGTGTTTCCTGCATGTATTCAAAATATAGTCTGTTTATTTTGTTTCTGCATTCAGTACTTGATATTTTATTCAGGGCTCTGTTGTATACACTTTTGAATAAATAAGAAGCAATTTTTTTTTCTATAGAAAGTGTTTTTCTGTTTTCCCAAATCCACAATAAAGTGTCTTGAACAATCTCTTCACTATCTTCCAGTGAAACAAATTTATGGCAGTAAGCACAAAGTATAGGATAAAATTGACGGAACAGCCTGTCAAAAGCCTTTTTATCAGAATTCTTTAGAGCGGAAATGATGTTGCTTTCGTTATATTCTTTGATGTCTTGTACCAATTCTTCCATAAAATATCAGGTTTTTAAGAGCCAAAAAAAGGAACGCAGAGACTATCGGCTATCACTGCATTGAGGCTCTGGACTGCCCACCTTATAAGTAATAATCCTATAGCTCTGCGTCTTTATTGTATGTTTCGTCTTTTTTAGAAAGCGGATACAACAAAAACGCAGAAACTTTTACTGTTGTCTTATCCAATAAGGTTTGAAATTGTCCAGATTTCAATGTCGGATATAGCAGTAAAGTTTTGCGTATTTTTTATATGTAGAACAAAAGTATACATTTTTTCAAAAAAAGACAAGAATAGTTTAGGAACTTTCGTTTTTTGAAATGTCTTTATAATAAAAGATGTTGATAAGATAGTTTTTAATAAAGGTAAAAGGTATTTTGTTCATTGCATTGAGGCTCTGGCATACATAATGAACAGTGTTTTTTGATTAGGTAACAAACAAAGGTTATTGAGGCCCTATTATAAAAAATATGTAGGGCCTTGATTTCCGGTTTATAGAATTTGATTAACAAATGAATGATAAATTTGAAAATATAGAGGAGATGCTTTTACGCTATTGCGAAGGCTCTCTCAACGATGAGGAAAACAGACAGGTAGAGGAGTGGATAACCTCTGACAATGAACATGAAGACATAGCCCGTAATATTCACGAACTTTATTGGGCTGCAGATACTTTGCATGTAATGAACAAGGTGGATACAGAAAAGGCTTTGAAAAATATAAATGGTTCAATATACAGGAAAAGACTCAGGACTGTATTCCTTTGGGCTGAAAGAATTGCAGCTATATTGTTTCTTCCATTACTCTCTGCTTATTTGTTGCAATATCAGACAAACAGCAGTGGAGGTGTAGAAACAAAACCGAACATGATGGAGATACGTACAAATCTGGGAATGACAACATCGTTTGTGTTGCCTGACGGGACAAAAGTTTATCTGAATTCCGGTTCGGTAATACGTTATCCAAATGTATTTTCAGACAACAAACGCGAAGTTGAACTGTTGGGCGAAGCATTCTTTGATGTTACAAAGAATCCTGAAAAACGTTTTATAGTAAAGACGTCGTGTGATAAAAGAGTAGAGGTCTTTGGAACTTCATTCAATATGGAAGCTTTTCCGGGCGATTCTTTGCTCAGTACCACTTTGCTGGAAGGAAAAGTAAAGTTTTGTGGCGACAATGGTTGTGTAGAGATGCTTCCTGGCGAAAAGCTTGTATATAATGTCAACACCTCAAAGGCAAAGATGATAAAGACTGATGGCGAGGTAGAGACAGCATGGCGTGACGGAAAGATAATATTCGATGATACTCCGTTTGATGAAGCCCTTAGGATGATTTCCAAAAGATTCAATGTGGACTTCGTGATAAAGAACGGCAGATACCATAAAGACTCGTTTACAGGAACATTCACTACTCAGCAACTAGAACAGGTGTTGGGAGTGTTCAGTATATCGTCAAAGATAAAATGGCGTTATCTTCCCACAACCAAGTCAGAGGACAAGAGAAGTATTATTGAAGTTTATTGAAAAAAAACATATAAGTTTAGGAATTCCTCAAATTTGAAATGTCATTATAATAAAGAACAAATCAGAAGTAAAAACAAATTTAAAATCAGACGATTATGGATAAACACGGAGATTAGAAAAAACAAATAGAGAAATATTGGCGTATTTCTCTATTTGAAATGAATTAACTTAAAACAGATTTGTTTGGCGACAAATCATTATTAAATCATTTTTTACCTTAAAACGCACAAATGTATGAAAAAAAAGTGTATTCCTCCACTATTGTGGAATGTAAAAACGCATAAATCTGCGTTACCTAAAATACCTGTAATTATGAAATCATTGTTTTATGCTTATTTACTCGGTTCTGCAAGTTTGGCTTATGCCTCAAATACTTATGCACAGACTACTATGGTCAGCATCAACATGAAGAACCAGACCGTAAAGGAGGTCTTGAAGGAAATAGAAAATACTACAGAGTATTCATTCTTTTATAATAATCGCCATGTAGATCTCGGTAGAAAAGTATCGGTAGACGTCAGTAATGGAGATATATTTGAAGTCCTGGATAATGTATTCAGAGGTACCAACGTGTCATATTCAGTGAAAGACAAGAATATAGTTTTCTCATTGAAAGAACAGTCGTCAGCAGTTCCCCAACAAGACAAAAAGATAACTGGTACCGTTATTGATGCTTCTGGTATGCCAATCATCGGTGCGAATATTATGGTGAAAGGTACTACCAACGGTACCATAACTGATATGGACGGAAAGTTCGTGCTTAATGTTCCAGACGGGGCAGTCTTGCAGATCTCCTATATCGGATATACTAATCAAGAAATAAAGGTTGGAAATAAGAGTGAATTGTCTATTACTTTGAAAGAGGATACAGAAACCCTTGATGAAGTTGTTGTTGTGGGATATGGAACAACAACGAAACGTGCTATGGTAGCTTCGGTATCCTCGGTCAAAACTGATGAGTTGGGAAACCTGCCTGTTTCTAATGTGAGCCAAGGTATGGCTGGTAGAGCAGCAGGGTTAATCGTACAGGGTTCTGGTGGTGGTATTAATAAAGTACCGCAAATTAGTATTCGTGGTGGTAGTACTCCTTTGGTAGTAATTGATGGTGTAATCAGAGATTATGATGACTTTGTTTTATTATCTCCTGATGATATTGAAGCATTGTCTGTATTGAAGGATGCTTCTGCAACAGCAGTATATGGTTCTCGTGCAGCAAATGGTATTCTTCAAGTTACTACTAAGAAGGGAAAGGAAGGAAAGCCTCATATCAATTATTCATTTAATTATAGTTTGTCATCTCCATCTTATTGGGCAAAGCCTTTAGATTCTTGGACGCGTGCAGAATACGCTAATATTGCTCACCGAAATGACGGATTGCCTGACGCTTTCAGTCCAGAGAGAATTCAAAAAATGAAAGATGGTTCTGATCCTCTTCAAAATAGCAATACTGACTGGCGAAAGGTTATTTTGAGAAAAAGTGCTCCTATGAGTAAGCATCAGGTAACTATGTCAGGAGGTTCTGAAATTAATAATTATTATTTGAGCTTGGGACATATTAACCAAGGTTCTTTGTATAAAAACGATGTTCATAATATGCATAGAACTAACTTTCGTTTGAGTCAAAGTTCTTTAATAAAGAGTATAGGTTTGAAAGTGACTTCCACTTTAGATGGCTATGTACAACTTATTAAACATCCGTGTAATTCACAGGTGTCTTCTACTGGGAATACATTTATGTTTATTCAAAATGTGTCTCCTTTAGTTCCTGCATACAATAAGTATGGATTACCTTTCAATTTTGAGAATATACCTTCTGCAATTATAGCAAAGGATGGAGGTTATGTTCATAATGACGATAAAATGGTAAATGGGAATTTGCAACTGGAATGGAATCTTCCTTGGGTGAAAGGTTTGCGTTTACGTGCGGCAGGTAATTATCGTTATAATATTAATGCTAAAAAAAGTTGGCGTAAAGATGCTGCAAAATATAATTATGATTCTCAGGAACCTATTTATCCAAGTAAACCTAAATTAACCAATGAAACTTGGTATGGTCATGCTTACAATTTACAATTTTTTGCTAACTATGACAGAACTTTCGGGAAACATACTCTTTCATTGCTCGCAGGGTATGAACAGACTTATGGATATGATAACCACTATTGGTTGTCCAGAGAAGATTATAAATTTAATATTGACCAAATAGGAGTAGGACCTGAAGGTACTCAAAAGAATGGTGGTAGTGAATCTGAATATGGTCGTGCCGGATGGATTGGTCAGTTGAAATATAATTATGATAATAAATATTTTGTAGAAGGTAGCATTCGTTATGATGGTTCTGACAACTTTCCTAAAAATAGACGTTGGGGTACATTCTATTCTGGTTCTATAGGATGGAGTGTTATAGATGAGGCTTTTATGGAAGACCTTGTCGATAAAAATATATTTAATCAGTTAAAGGTACGTGCGTCTTATGGGCAGGTCGGATTGGATAATTGGGGGAAGGAAGATGATCCGTTCCATATTAAACGCTTTGAATATTTAAATTCTTATCAGTTGAATAATAAGTCTTGGGTGGTAGATGGAGAATATATTCCTGGATTTTCTGAAGGTCCGATTCCTTCTCCAGATATTTCATGGTTTACAACTGATCAGTTTGATGTAGGTTTTGATTTCTCATCATTGAGTAATCGTTTGTATGGTACTTTTGATTATTTCTATTATAAAACAAAAGGTTTTTTATATGCTCCTAATCAAGTTGATGTAGGTTATACTGATCCTATTGGAATGAGTCTGCCACGTATCAAGACAAAAGGTGAACATCGTCGTGCTGGTTTTGATTTCTCATTGGGATGGAGAGATAATATTGGTGATTTCAAGTATGATGTAAGTATGAATTTTACTAAGTTTGATCAACTATGGGCTAATAATCCGACTGAAGCGGTGAGTGATTTGATGAATCCTTATAAACGTAATACTCAGCAGAAAGGATTTTATGGTAATATGTACCAAAGCGAAGGGTTCTATGGAAGTGCACAGGATGTATATGACAGTCCAAAACGTTTGGGCTCTTATCATTTAACTGCTGGAGACTTGAAATATACAGACTTTAATGGAGATGGTAAGATTGATGATGCAGACCAATTGCGTTTAGGTAAAAGTTCTTTCCCCCGTGGAAATTTTGGAATAAATATCAAGTTATCCTATAAGGGATTTTTCTTTAATACCTTATTTCAAGGAGCTACCCGTTTTGATATGTACATGACTGGTACTGCACAGATGCATGGTGGACAAGTTGCTGAATTGCCTGTGATTTATGATTTCCACACAGATTATTGGACTCCTGATAATAGAAATGCTAAATATCCAAGACTGATGTCTTCGCCAGGTTTGAATGGTGCCAATAATCATGTCAGCAGTAATTTCTGGTTGCTGAATGGAGCTTATCTCCGTATGAAGGATTTCCAATTCGGCTATGATTTCAAGTATAAATTGTTGAAGAGTACTCCATGGCTTTCTTCTGCAGTAGTAGCTATTTCAGGACAGAACTTGTTTACTATTTCAGAGGCAACTAAATATGGATTAGATCCGGAAAATGCAAGTACAGAACATTATGGTTATCCAAATGAAAGAGTTTTTGCAATTAGTTTGAATTTAGGTTTTTAAAAAGAGAATAATATGATACGAAATTATATACCCAAGTTATTTATAGGCGTAAGTTTTATAGGGCTACTAGGAGCTTGTAATACGATGGATACGGAACCGTTTGAAAGTTATAGTGAGGATTTAGTATGGAGTAGTTCTGAAACAGCCGAATCTTTTATATTGGAAACTTATAATAGTACGGTTGCCGTTTTACAAGGTAATTCAGCCGTATGGGAATCCAGAACTCCTAATGGAGCACAGTGTGACCAGGTTCAGAATCGCATTTCAACATTTGCTACGGAAACAGGATTAGATGCTTATTCAACAGAAGGTGGATTTGGAAGATTTGATGCTCAGCGTCGTTGTAATATGATTTTACAGAAAGTGGCAGAATCTTCTACATTAACGGATAAGCAAAAGGCGCAATTTATTGCTGAAGCGCATTTCTTGCGTGGAGTATTGTATTTTGATATGGCTAGAAAAATGGGGCGTTTTGTTCCTATAAAAAAAGTTTTGACTCAAAATGATAAGGAGGATTTTAAAACTCCATTGACTGCTAATGTAGCTGAAAGTTATAAATTGGTAATGGATGATTTTAATGATGCTCTTAAGGAAGGTGCATTGCCTGAAACTTCTTCTAAATCTAGAATTAATGTATATACAGTGCATGCTTTACGTTCACGTGCTGCATTACAGGCTTATGCGTATACAAAGGATAAAAAATATATTGATATTGCAATAGAGTCTGCCAATAAAGTCATTCTTTCTGGAAATTATTCATTGAGTGAAAACTATGGTGGTATTTTTAATAATGAATCACCAGAAGACCAAGAAATTATTATGGCAAAATATTATTTGGATTCAGATACGGAAATAGGAGCATTTAATGAGATGATTTGTACATTGCCTAATTTGTCTTATGATGAAGGAGTGAAGGGTAGCAAAGATGGAAAATGTGATCTATTGCCAAAGAAGACATTTAATGGTTGGGGAGAATATTTTCCTACTCAGGATTTAGTAGATCAATATTTGGTTATAGATGAGAAAACTAATGAGGCAAAATTATGGTATGAATCTTCTCAGATATTAGATAATGTAGAATTTTTACCAACTGAAGGGCTTACAGAAGGATGTATTGAAACGTTTGTTCGCTATGATAAGGAAAAGAGACATGTGCCGACTCTAGTGGATCTGAAAACAGGAAAGCCATCATCTGATTATCCCAATGTAAAGTATAATATGAGAGTAAAATCAGGTTCAAATCGTAATATTACAGAACTGATGTATTCAAATCGTGACAAGCGTATGGATCATACAATTGTGCGTGACGATACGAAATTTGTGAAAGAATATATCGGATTGAATGTTGGAGGATCAGCATCACAAGGAATTAGAATCAAGGAAGATGGTGGTTGGTATACTACGGCTACTGGATATTATTGGAGGAAATATATTGTTCCTGCCGAACCACAGATGGCTGCATGGGCTAAAGTCAATTGTCATTTTATAATAGCTCGTTTGGGAGAAATGTATATGAACTTAGCTGAGGCTTATTTATTGAAAGAAGATGTGGCTAATGCTATTTATAATTTAAACCAGACTCGTGTCAAACATGGTGGATTACCTGCTTCTAAGGCTTCTACACTAAAAGAGGCATGGATAGACTATATACGTGAAAGACGTGTAGAAATGGCTTATGAAGAAGGTGATATATATTTTAGTTATTTGCGTTGGGGAAAATATGGCTCTTATGCAAATTATGAACGTGATCCTGGAACTGTTATTAAAGATTTGGATTCTCCTGTCTATAAAATAACTATTACAAGTGACAGAAAATCAGCATGTATTAATCGTTTAAACTTGTTGAATAGTTGGAATCGTAATTTTACAGTGAAACGTTATTTACTTCCTATTCCACAAGCAGAGATAGATAAGCGCTCTGCTGCAGGAATTAAAGATGAACAGAACCCTAATTGGTAATTTAAATATAATTGATTATGAAAAAAATTTTATACAGTCTAATTTTACTATTTACTACTTTTTCTTTTACTTCATGTTTAGATAGTAATTTAGATGATCTACCAGAGTATGGAGATGCTGATATTACTTCTGTGAGTGCTGTTAATTATCGTTATTTTTCTGATGAAAAATCACCAGTATCAGGTGAACCTATTGTAGAAGAAGTTAATTTGGAGTATACAGCAGATATTGATGCAAAGAAAGGTGAAATAAAGATAAAAGTGACAAAGCCTAAAGATTTTCCTGAAAATCAAGAAGATAAATTATCTAAATCAAATTTGGTAGTTATTGTTTCTCTTTCTACTGCAGCACGTTTGCAACCTTTGGAGGGTTCCTCTAAATTAGGAGTTCCTTCAGATTGGAATAAAGTAAACTCTTATGTAGTGACTTCTGCTTCTGGTCAACAAAAGAATTGGAGTATAGAGGTAATCAGTCTGACAAAATAATTTGTTTTAACTTTGAGAAGGAGTCTGGTATATACTGTTTTACTTGACTCCTTTTTTATTTATTAATAAAGATTCTATCATATCTTTTAAATAATAAAAAGTATGAAAATATTAAGTTCGTTTTTTATTTGTGTATTTATGCTATGTAGTATTTCTTATGGGCAGACAACATCTGCAGTTAAGGAATTGATGGGACGTGTATTGGAAAAAGATTTTCCTGTATCTTTTGAATTGAAGAAGCAGGGTGATTCAACTTTTTTTACTTACAAAGTAAGTGATGGAAAATTATATATACAAGGCTCTGATAATGTGGCGTTATGTAGAGGTTTATACGACTATATAAAGTCTAATCATTTTGGTCTTTTTTCTTGGAGTGGTAATAATATGAATTTGCCTACTCATCTTCAGGATGGTTGTACCAAGCGAGTTGTGTCTCCTTTTTCTTATCACTACTATTTCAATGTTGTAACGTATGGATATACAATGCCTTATTGGGATTGGAATAGATGGGAAAAAGAAATTGACTGGATGGCTTTGCATGGTGTGAATATGCCATTGGCTTTAGTGGCAAATGAGGCTATTTCAGCTCGTGTATGGGCTAAACTAGGTCTTACTTCTAAAGAAATCGATGATTATTTTGCTGGTCCAGCTCATCTTCCGTGGATGCGAATGGGTAATATCAGTAACATAGACGGACCTTTACCTGAGACTTGGCATGAACAGCAAATAGCATTGCAGCATAAGATACTTAAACGAATGAAAGAGTTGGACATGAAACCTATTTGTCCTGCTTTTGCTGGTTTTGTTCCTAAAGCCATTAAACGCCTTTATCCAGATGTTACATTTACAGAAACCTCATGGGCTGGAGCTTTTCATAATTGGATGCTTTCACCAAAGGAAGAATTATTTCATTCTATTGGAAAGATGTTTATAGAGGAATGGGAAAAAGAATTCGGAAAGAATGACTATTATATAGCTGATAGTTTTAATGAAATGGATATTCCATTTCCTCCAAAAGACGACCCGAAGCGATATACACTTTTAGCGGAGTATGGTGAACGTGTTTATAAATCAATAAAGGATGGTAATAAAGATGCTATTTGGGTTATGCAGGGATGGATGTTTGGTTATATGCGTGATATTTGGGATTATAAGACCCTTCAGGCTTTGGTGAGTAAGGTGCCTGACGATAAGATGTTGCTTTTGGATTTAGCGGTTGATTATAATAAACATATTTGGCATTCAGATGTTAACTGGGAATTTTATAAGGGATTTTATAATAAACCATGGGTTTATAGTGTAATTCCGAATATGGGAAGTAAATGTGGAATGACAGGAGTATTAGAATTTTATGCTAACGGACATTGGGAAGCACTTCGTTCTGCTAATAAAGGTAATCTTGTTGCATTTGGTATGGCTCCAGAAGGTATTGAAAATAATGAAGTGATCTATGAATTACTTTCAGATGCAGGATGGGCTGACAAAGAAATAGATTTACAGCAGTGGTTGAGGAATTACTCTATTTGTCGCTATGGCAGTTATCCAGAGGAACTTAAATTGTTTTGGAATCACATGCTAGCATCTGTTTATGGTTCTTTCACCGACCATCCACGTTATAATTGGCAATTTCGTCCAAGTGCTACTCGTAAAGGTTCTATCAATACCTGTAAAATGTTTTATGAGGGTATAGAAAAACTTATAAATGTTCCTGAAGAACTAAAACAGTCTGAACTGTTTAAATATGATTTGGCTCAATGGACAGCTGCTTATGTGGGTGGTAAGTTAGAATTGCTTATAAATCACATAGAACGTGCTTATGAAGAAGATAATCTGGTGTTGGCTAAAAATTTGGAATCTCAATTTGAAACATTGATGTTGCGTATGGATGCTATGCTTTCTCCTTTCCCAACTTCAAATATGCAGGAATGGATTGATAAGGCAAGAGCATTTGGTACAACTACAGAGGAAGCTGATAAGTATGAAAGTAATGCTCGGAGAATTATCACTATTTGGGGACCTCCAGTAGATGATTATTCTGCACGTATTTGGTCTGGTCTTATTCGTGATTATTATTTACCAAGATGGAAGGCTTATTTTGCTCAGAAGAAATCTAATGTAAAATTTGATTTTGCTAAATGGGAATCAAAATGGGTGGAAAAAACTATTGGTTTAAGTAAAGTGAATACTCCAGAGGATATTTTTAAAGAATCTGTTAGCCTAATTCAGGATGCTTATTTTATTCAACCGGTAGGTGAAGTTGTAGCTAAATTAGGAAGTTGGAGTCCTGCTGATGTAAATTTATCGTGGACTGAAATGGAATGGAGTATTACCAGAACTCAATTGAATAAGTTGAAAGGTATTCGTGTTTGTGCAAAAGATGGCGATATAACTATAGCATCAATTAGTCTTTGGGCTGATGGTATTAAAGTAAAAGAAGTAAATGAGGAAAAAACAACTTCACCCACTTGCTATTATGATTTTGCCTGTGGTGACAATATTTCAGGAAACAATACACTTGTACTTAAAATTAAATTTAAACAAACTCATGAGTTAGTTTCTTCTGGCTTTCTTGAGGCAGTGTACTATTGATAATGAAAAAAATATTATTAACGCTTGTAGCAGGTTTTATGTATGGCTGCTCAGCTGAAGTTCAATTTCCTGACGGAGATAGCCGTTATCAAGATTTTACACCTGATAGTATTCCTTTTACAATTGCTCCAGAACAATGGAAATTAGATGGTGTAGGTAATCATCGTGCAATTGTTACTGTAGAAGAAAAACAAAATACAGTAATTGCTAAATTACCTTGGAGACGTGCAGACTTGCGTCAAAATACTAAAGGAATAGTTATAGTAAATTCGAAAACAGGTGAACAAGTAAAAGATATTGTTATTGTAAAGATGACTCCGGAAACGGGAGAAATAGCATTTAGACCTCAAGGAAAAGGAGATTACTATATTTATTATCTTCCTGCCCATTTTCGTAAAGGATGGGGAGATGCACGTTATGGTAAACCATGGAATGACTATATCGCAGAAACAAGTTGTGAAGATGTTAAATGGGCTAAAGAAGTTGTGTCTAATGCTTCATCTTTACCGCAAGCAAAAGTTGTTAGATTTGAGAGTCGTTCGCGTTTCAATTTTTTTACTCCAATGGGGCTTATAGCCACATCCGATGAACAACAAGCTATTTCTAAACAGTCTGATAAAGATTTCATTGTTTTTCCTGAAGATCGTGCTTTTCCTATTAGTTTAACAAAAAACTTACCTGTAAGATGGATTAAACGTTTAAATACTCCAACATTTGAAGGAGGCGCTGCTAAGAATGAATATTATACATGGCAGTATGGAATATGGGCTGATAAAAAACATATTCGTAATGTAAGAGTTACTTTCAGTGACTTTAAAAATGGTAATAATATTATTTCTGCAAAGGAATTTACTTGTTTTAATCAGGAAGGTATTAATTGGGATTGTAAACCTATTACTTTTACAGTTAATGTAGATAAAGGTAAGATTCAAGCTCTATGGTGTGGCGTTCAGATTCCCAAAGATGCTGCTTCAGGCATTTATAAAGGGATGGTAACTATTTCAGCAGAAGGGTTAAAGAATCAGATATTTCCTGTCAGAATCCATGTTAGTAATGAATTCTTGAGTGATAAAGGTGATAATGAAACTTGGAGACATTCTCGTCTTAGATGGTTGAATTCTACTATAGGTTATGATAACAATCCTGTTACACCCTATGAAGCTATGAAGGTAGAAGGTAATAAGGTAATAGCAACAGGTAAAGATTTGACTCTTGGGAAGAATGGATTACCAGAAAATATTCAGATAAACAATCGTCAAGTATATTCTTCTCCTCTTGAATTCATAGTAGAAACAACTATGGGTGCAGTTAAATTTAATGCAGATAATTTAAAGGTAAGTAAAGTTGCAGATGGTCTAGTTCGATGGAATTCTTCAAGCAATCAGAAAGGTATTCAGTTTGACTGTAAAGCCTATATGGAATTCGATGGTTATATTCGTTATAATTTGAAAGTTTCTTCAGAAAAAACAATTGGTGTAAATAACATCAAATTAGTTAGTTCATATGCTCCTACATCTTCAACTTATTTTATGGGTGCTGGCTTTTCTGGTGGTAAACGTCCTGCTTATCATAAATGGAATTGGAAAGGTCCTTGGGATAGTTATTGGATTGGTGGAGATAAATCGGGCGTTCATGTAGAATTTCGTGGAGGTTCTTACCATGGTCCGCTTATTAACGACTACAAACCAGATCCTACACCTATTTGGTCAAATGATGGTAAAGGTAGTGTAATTGTACAAGATACTAAGATAGTAGTGGAAACAGGTAAGAATACTTTGAGTTCAGAGCCAATAGATTTTGAATTTAGTCTACTTGTAACTCCAGTCAAGCCTGTAAATTCAGCTAAACATTTTGCGGAACGTTATTATCATAATAAGCCTGAAGGCTTTAGTGAAGCTGCAAAAGATGGAGCTAATATTGATAATATCCACCATTGTACAAGTTTGAATCCAGTTATAAATTATCCATTCATAGTACAAGATGAATTGAAGGCTCATATAAATGAACAGCATAAACATAATAGAAAAGTGAAACTTTACTATACTATTCGTGAAGTTACTTCTTATGTAACTGAAATTTATGCTCTGATGAGTTTGAATCATGAAATCTTTACAGATGGTGTAGGTTATGGTATTCCATGGTTGACCGAACATCTTATTGACGGGTATAAATCGGCATGGTATTCAGAATTGCCAGAAGAGACAGCAGATGCTGCTTTGGTCGTAAATGGTTTTTCACGTTGGATAAATTATTATCTTGAAGGTTTGCGTTGGATGTATGAAAACTACGAATTGGATGGTATCTATATGGACGATGTAGCATTTGATAGAAATGTTATGAAACGTATGAAGAAGATTACTGCAAAGTATCGTCCGTCTGCACTAGTGGATTTACATTCTAATACAGGATATTCAATTGGTCCGGCTAATCAATACACAGACTTCTTCCCATATGTAGATAGGCTATGGTTTGGTGAAAGTTTCCAATATAACAAAATGGACCCAGATGAATGGTTTGTAACATTTTCTGGTATACCTTTCGGTCAAATGGGAGAGATGTTGCAGGATGGTGGTAATCAATATCTGGGTATGGTATATGGCGCTACGACCAGACATTCGTATTATAAAAGTAATCCTGAGCATATTTGGAAATTATGGAATGATTTTGGAATAGAAGAATCGGAAATGATTGGTTATTGGGATGAAAAAGCGGTAGTAAAGACTAATCATGATTTGGTAAAAGCTACGGCATATATTCGAGATGACAAGACTTTGATAGCTATAGGTAATTTCGATACAAAAGATCATAATATAAAGTTGACTATTGATTGGAGTAGATTGGGAATTGATCCTACTAAAGCAATCCTTTTAGTTCCTGAAGTAGAGAAATTTCAGCAAAAAGGAGAGTTTACTGTTGATTCTCAAATACCTGTAGAGGCAAAGAAAGGATGGTTGATCATAGTCAAAAACAAGTGAGAGATATTAAAATGAACATTTTGTTATTTAAGTAATAATGTTTTTTGTAAAATGAAAAAGGCTGAATTAAATAAGTGTTTGCTATTATTTGTTGTTGGTATTGCATTTTTTACTTCAACTGTTTATGCAGAATCACAAGAAAAGTCGTTGAATGAGATGTTATGGTGGAATCATCCAGGTGATCTTACTAAAACATGGGAAAGCCAGACTTTCCATTTAGGTAATGGGTATTTTGGAGTATCCACCGATGGTGGAATTTTGCAAGAGATTTTGACATTAGGTGAAAAGACATTTTGGAATGGTGGTCCAGGAGATGCTTCTACTAATAATTATGGAATGCTTAAAGTACAAACAAATGATTTGGATTCAATTAAATATTTTACATCTGTAGGAGATTTTAAGAATTGTGATAGAGTTGTGTCACGTCTGTTTAGGTCTGATTGCTCTAAATTCGGACAATTGTCTTCAATAGGTGAATTGTCTTTTACTTTCAAAAAAGAATTAGGAGAAATTAAAAATTATAAAAGATGTTTAGATTTGTCCAATTCTGTTTCTACTATAAAATATACATCTAATGGAATTAATTTTAGACGTGAAAGTTTTTGTAGCTATCCAGATCGTATATGGGCTATGAACTTAACTTCAGATAAGAGAAACGCAATTAATTTTGATATAGATATTAATCTGATGCATATCAAGCATAATCCACAAATTGTTGTTTCAGAAACAGATTGTACTATTAAAGTAAATGGAAATATTGATGGGAATAATCGTCCTTATAATATTATAATAAAAGTTATTGCTAATGGTGGTGAAGTTCGTAAGCAGGATTCTGGACTTACAGTATCTGGAAGTAATGATGCTACAGTTTATTATACAATAGCTACAGATTATAAACTTGTTCCTCCATTATATAGAGGTGAAAATCCTGTTGAACTAACAGAACAGGCCATAGCTGATGTTATAAAACAAGGATATGAAAAGACCAAAGAGAAACACATTTCAGATTATAAGAGATTGTATAATAGAACAAGTCTACATATTGAGAATAAGGTAAAAGAAAGAGAACATCTTCCGACTAATGAACGGTTGAAATATTTTATCCAAAATAAGGACTATCAAGATTTGGGCTTAAAAGAATTGGCTTTCAATTTTGGTAAGTATATATTGATTAGTTCGTCTCGTCCAGGTACCCTCCCTGCTAGTTTGCAAGGGTGTTGGAATAATTTATATAATGCTCGATGGTTTGGAACGTATCAATTGGATATGAATGTGACTCAGACTTATATGTTTGGAAATGCATTGAACCTTCCAGAGTGCCAACAACCTTTTATAGATTTTTTATTTGACAAGATAACAGTTGGTGAGAAAGCTGTAAAGAATTATTATGGATTAGATAATTCATGGTCAACATTTATGATTGGTGATATTTGGGGACATGTAGGGATTTTGGATGGTTTGAACCTTAAATACGTATCGACAGGTTGGGTTGGTATTATTTTATGGGAACAATATGCTTTTGAAAGAAATATGGAATATTTGAAAAAAATATACCCCATTCTTAAGGGGGCAGCATTGTTTTATAAGCATAATTTGGTAAAATATAAGGATACAGGTAAACTGGTATATGCTGGTACGACCAGTGCTGAGCATATATCTCCATTGGGAGCTACTGTCCCTGGATATCAAGATATTGCTTTTGCTGAAGAAACATTTAGTAATTTTATTAAAGCATCAGAGATTTTGAAGATAGATAAAACTCTTAGAAAAGAGATTCAAAAACTTAAAGAGAGTCTTATGCCGTATAAAATAGGAAGATTTGGGCAGTTTCAGGAATGGGTAGAAGATATTGATGATGAAAACTGTCAACATCGTCATATGTCGCAATTGATGTGTTTGCTGCCTTGCAGTATTTTGGATCCTTATAAATTTCCAGAACTTGCAGAAGCGGCTAAAGTAACATTGAATTATCGTGGTGATGCGGATTTTAAATCTTTGTATGGAATAGGTTGTAATAGTATTAAATATTCTTCCAAGTGTTTGCATGAAGGATTACCTTATGATTTTTATACATCTCAGGTATGGTGTCGTGCAGCTCGTATGTGTAATTGGATTCGTTTGCTTGATGGTGATAGAGCTGATAAAATATATAATGACATTTTTAGAGAATCAACTCTGCCTAATATGGTACAGTATGAAACAAAAGCTAATTATGATGAAGAGCCAGATAGTACTCCTTTTTTTCTTGATGGCATGGTTCTTTCTGCTGGTTATGTAACAGAAATGCTTTTGCAGTCACAATATGGAACTCTAGATCTTTTACCAGCACTCCCTTTAGCTTGGAAAACAGGTGAAATTAAAGGACTTAAGGCAAGAGGAGGGGATGTGGTGGATGTAGAATGGAAAGATTCTCAATTGGTTAAAGCAGTTATCAGAAGTTCTTCCAATAAGAACCGTATAATTCGTTATAAAGGAAAACTCTATAATGTGAAGTTATTAAAAGGTGTTCCTTTTGTATTTACTGTAAATTAAGAGGTTATTGGTGTTTTTTACAAGTTTGTTCGTAATTCGTATGATTTTTTATATTTCAATGTTTATAACAAGCCATGTTATATGCAACCAACTTTTGTAGGATAGTATATAATCTTTACTTGCGAAACTTAAGTTATTAATTGTTAAGCAGTCATGAATAAGTACTTCAGCATCATTTTCGTTTCAGT